>JBOFIZ010000479.1:0-4856 GCA_051650425.1 Bacteroidales bacterium | reverse complement strand
CTTCAGTAAAGACGATAAATGATGGCCAGATGAGACGTGTCAGCAGTGATCAGGATTCAAAATTTGCCTATAGTTGTCCTGTGATCTATAATGAAGATATATACATCCTTTATTCTGGAAAAAGAATAAATTCTGAAGAGTATAAATCTCATATGGATAAATTACTTGTATTTGATAAATCAGGTAATCCAAAGCGTGTATATCATTTAAAAACACCGATATTTAATTTTACAATTGATGATGAGGGGATATTGTACGGCATTACAGATACTCCTGAATTCCAAATTGTACAGATGCAACCGGGATAGAATCAGATTTACGTATTGTCTATTGCTAATTCTAAAATGATTCAAATAGAATGGATTTGATATGTAAATAAAGCTCGCTCAATAACACAATATTTAATTCATGAAGGAAGGTGAAGAGACAATGAATTGGTTAAAATCTTTGTATAATATACTATACTGTATAGTGGGTTTGGTTTTTGTTTATCTTTTCTTTCAAACCCTAATCTTTGCCTCATTCATGATCCCATCCGATTCTATGAGTCCGGAATTGAAAGAAGGTGACAATGTATTGGTGGCTAAGCCTGTCTACGGAGCCCGATTGTTTAATGTATTTGCTACGCTAAATCTTAAACAGGTCAAGATATATAGAGTTCCCGGTTTGGCAAATATAGAGCGTAATGATATTATTGTTTTTAATAATCCTTATCCGGAAAAGGGGAAAGCTCTGAATATGCATATTCTGAAGTATTACGTTAAGAGATGTGTTGGGTTGCCCGGTGATTCAATATCTATCGTAAATGGATTCAATAAAGTTAATTCATTTCAGGTTGTATTGGGTAATTACGAAAGTCAAAAGCTATTGTCAAAAACGGAGGCGCACCATATCCATCAAAATGTATATGGTGCTTTGCCTTTTGATAGCTTAGCGCAGTGGAATATAAAGGATTTCGGACCGATGTATATACCCGCTAAGGGAGATTCGGTGGTGATGACCCGATTGAATTATTTATTGTATAAACGCTTGATAGAATGGGAAACAGGTGAACGGTTAGACTTTAAAGAGAATCGAACATATCTGGGAAATTCGGAATGTAAAGGATATCGGTTTAAAGAGAATTACTATTTTATGGCTGGAGACAATGTGATGAATTCGAGCGATTCGCGTTATTGGGGCTTAGTACCTGAAGAGTATATTGTGGGGAAGGTCTGGTTAATCTGGAAATCGGTAAACCCGGCAACAGGGAGTTTTGATTGGAGCCGATTTATGAAAATTGTTAATTAAAAAATATGAAATATTTTTCTTTGGTTCGAGAAATAATATTCCCAGTTGGATTATTACTCTTTTTTATTATGATCTTCCAATCCAAAAGTATTTATACTGCTGACTTAGTCATGGCTAAATTAGCAGGGATACATTTGGGGTTACCTTTGCTTATCGTATTTTGTTCTGCACTTATTATTCTCGTATGCAAACAGGTTTTGTTTCAGTTTTCACTCACAGATGGGATTGTATCCTGCATTGCGCTTTGGGTTATCGCAGGTTATGATAATCAATTAAATGCCGAACCCGAAAAGCTTTTACTGGGTATTCAACTCCTGATATTGTGGTTCTGTTTACGTTTTGCCTTTCTGAATTTGCCTAATTTGAACTTTTGGATTTCTGTACTGCTTTGCTTTGTGGGAATAATGGAGGCTATAACCGGATTATGTCAACTTTATGGCTTAGCAACTTCAAATCACGGATTGTTCCGGATCACGGGTCATTTTTATAATCCCGCTCCGTTTTCGGGTTTTTTGGCAATGATTCTACCTATAGGTGTTTATTATTTACTTCGATATCATCGATTTTATAAAAGTTGGAAATCACCCTTCATGTATGCATATTATGCAGGTGGAATATTGCTTATAAGTACAATTTTGGTATTACCAGCCGGACAAAGTCGGATAGCGTGGTTAGCAGCAGTTGTCTCGAGTGCATTCGTATATATAAAAGAGAAGCAAATTTGGCAAAAAACATACAAACTTTATCGGAAAAGACCTTTTCTCATGACTGTCTCCATACTATCTGCACTCGTTATTTCAGGGGTAATGATCGGGGAGGTATATTCGATGAAGAAGGATTCAGCTGACGGCCGATTGCTTATGTGGAAAATAACGACACGGGCAATTCGCGATAACAATTGGAAAGGAACCGGACTGGGCGGATTTCCAGCAGATTTTGCGAAAGCGCAAGCGACTTATTTTTCAAACGGAGACGGAACGGAACAAGAGCGGTTAGTGGCGGGAAGTCCCGAGTACGCATTCAATGAGTATCTGCAAATAGTCACAGAGCATGGCTTGTTAGGACTTCTGTTATTTTTATGTTTAGTTTTTATTTCTCTCTATAAGGGGATAAAGCATAGCCAGACTTATACAGTAGCCTGCGTTCTGTCACTACTGATTTTTTGTATTGCTTCATATCCTCTGCAACTCCCTGAGTTCTGGATTGTTCTTGTGATTTTACTTGTAGCATTAAACACAACCAATGTAGTGCAAGAAAATAAGATTCTGCAAAAAAAAGAACCCCGGATAAGAAAATATATTTTCTTGAGTTTCATGACTCTTCTGTGCCTGATAAGTAGGTGTACTGCTATGAAGTATGAGTATTTATACGAAGCTAATCTTAAATGGCGAGGATTACAAACACAATATGGCATAAGCAGGACAGTAGATAAAAATGAAAGCTATCAAGCATTATATCCCCAGCTTGCACATAAACCTCAATTTCTGTTTGAAGCGGCACAACATTATAAAGACTCGGGGGATTATACAAAAGCTATTACTCTATTGGAAAGGGCAGAACAGCTAAGTGCTGACCCGATGATCGGTTATATGATTGCAAAAAATTTTCAGTTTTTGGGTGAATTCCAAAAAGCTGAAAACAGGCTTAAGTATTCGATAGATATACTCCCGGAAAGAATTTATCCATATTATTTGTTAGCTAAATTATATGCGGATACACTATTAAATGATTCGCTAAAATTTCGCGAGACGGCGTATATTCTTTTAAACAAGGTACCTAAAGTTGAGAGCCAGGCTACACGAGATATGAAAAATGAAATAAAAAGAATGCTAGATTCTCAAATAAAAGAGATTTAACAGCTAAAAATCAACAACCAAAATGAATACTCGTATATTGATATATCTTTATCTTCTATTACTTAGTGTATCGTGTTCAGCACCCTCGAAGTTAGATTCGGCTTTAGCGTTAGCTGGAGAGAATCGGAAGGAACTGGAGAAAGTTCTGGAACACTATCGTGATTCGGGACTGAAATATGAAGCTGCTGTTTTTTTGATTGAGAATATGCCTTACAAGAAATCAGTCACTTATAATATTTATAATTTGGAAGGTGAAAAGGTATCTATAGATAGTTTAATAATTTTACCTCGCAAGCTGCTGATTGATAGTGTTTCAAGATTAAGTTTCACAAAAGCTGGCTCAACAAACGATATTGAAGTTATAACGTCTGACTACCTCATCAAAAATATAGACCTGTCATTTAAACTAAAATCTTTATACCCGTGGTGCTCTAAAATGTCATTTGCGGATTTCTGTAAGACTATTTTGCCTTACCGCATAACCAGCGAACCTATTTCAGATTGGAAATATAATTATTATTTAAAGCACAAAAATGTAGCAGATTCTTTAGCTCAGCATTATGTCGATTTAGATCAATTAGTATTTTATATTAATGAAAAATATGGAAAGAAGTATATTTCTAAGGTAAATAATTTACCAAGCAACGTTGATTACAGACTTGTTGAATCAATAAATGGAGGTACGTGTGATCACTTGGCTCATAATGCTGCCCAACTTATGCGTTCAATCGGCATTCCATTGCATTTAGATATTATGCCATATCATGGCAAGGTCAATGGAGGACACACCTATAATAGTTTTTATGATGAGAAAAATAAACTAAAATTCTTTTCACCATATGAGCGAGAACCGGAAAGAAATAGATGGATTGCACCATTAATACTGAGGGTAGAGTTTGAAATTCAAAAAGTTTCACCCCCGCTGAATACTTATAATTATCAAATCAAGAATAGTAACTATCGTAATGTTACGAGTGAATATTATCCTGTCTCAGATTATACATTTGATTTCAATCAATCGGAGAAACACGTATACCTTACAACTTTTAATCGCGGTAATTTTAAGGTTGTTAATTCTGCTGATGTTATTAAGTCAAAAGTCAGATTCAAAGATGTATCTCACGAATTGCTATATTTTCCGATGACTATTAATGACAAAACCTTAAAGCCATGCCTTGATCCTTTTTATTTAACTATGGATAGCTGCGTTATTCTACGAAATACAAATCTTAAAGCTCAAGTCCTTGATAGTGTTTGTGCTTATGACGGTATCAGGCGCATCAATATTGCGCGTGAAGAATATACTTTAATGGGGTGGGATAATAAATGGATTCCTATTGCAAAAACTGTTTCAACGGATAGCATTCATTTAAATTTTGGAAAGGTAAAGGGATTTCCACTATATATGATTCAGAGCAACTCATTTTTGGGAGGAATTCAAAGACCTTTCTACAAATCAGCTAATAAATATATCCGGTTTTAGAAGCATCCTAAATGGTTATGCGTAAGTAAATTTTCTCTTTGCTCGTTTGATTTTTAATCAGCACTTTCTACACCTGTTGCTGTAAGCTTTTTGACTAATAGTTGGATATACTTATCGATGGAGTTGAACTATTATGGATGAAGCGGAATTTCTCTGCTCGTAACTAATTTATATTCAAGGTTAAGTAATATTTCTGACGGTGTAAATAAATATTTTCTAACCTGTAT
>JBOFIZ010000478.1:0-13383 GCA_051650425.1 Bacteroidales bacterium | reverse complement strand
CTCAGACTTCAAAAATTTAACTGGCGAAAATAACTACGCTCTTGCTGCTTAATCGAATCATAGTAGATTAGCTTAATCCGGTCACTAGGTGATCAGACAGGACATCACCCGAAAGCTGTAATCCCGAAGCATTTCGATCAGGTGGTGCAAGTAAATCGGGAATAGTGAAAAAGGAGCTTCGACTTTTTCATGAAACTAAGAAGATAAGGTTTGTGGCTGATTGCTTCGGTCGTACCTCAAGCTCGAAAATTTAAAACGAAGATAAGCATGTAGAAAGCATATTGTTTCCTTGTTTGGACGAGGGTTCGACTCCCTCCATCTCCACTTCGGAAAAAGCGTAAGATACACTTTGAGAAAAGTATCTTACGCTTTTTTTTCGTTTTGAAGAATATGTAATAGATATCGGATTGTTAATAATGATGTAATATTAGGCCTGTTCAGTTTAGTTTATTATATTCGTAATAACTAAACTGAATTGAGATTTTATGAAGAAACTAATTACTTTATTCTGTGTGGCATTAATGGCCTCTCATGGATTGATCTATGCACAGGATTATTCGCGTGGAAGATCTTCGAATGAGGAGAAAGGAAATAAGCGCAATGAAAGTCAGAGCAGATCGGAACGATTGAAAAATAATGGCTCTTCTGATGATAAGCGAACAAAAGATTATGTACGTCCGCGTCCTCAAACCAAACCTGCGGAGAGACCTCAAACCAAACCGGCTACCAGACCTCAGACAAAACCGGCTCCGAAGCCAAATAATTCGAATAGACCGAATGGTTATCCGGACTACAGTAAGCCACGGCCTGAGAATAACAGACCGGTGTATCCGGGGAATTCTCATCGTCCTGACTATGGACAACGTCCTGATTATGGTCATCGTCCGCACCCTGGTCATAATAACTGGTGGAATGGTTGTGCGACATTGCCTCACGGTCATCGTCCTGTATATCATCATTCTCATAAATACAACTATTATGACGGATGTTTTTATCAGTACAGAGGGGGAAGATATATTGTAGTTATGCCTCCGTTCGGAATGGTCGCACCATGGCTGCCTAAAGGCGCAACAAAAATATACGTTCATGGTAAGAGATATTATTATTATCGAGGTGTTTTTTACCGTAAGTATCGAGGAGATTATTATGTAGTAAGACCTCCAAGAGGTGCGTGTATAGATGAAATTCCTTATTGGGCACAGCGTAAATACCAAGGTGGAAAATTAGTATTCCAGTATGGTGATATCTACTTTGAGCTTCGTAAAGATGGTTGGGGAAGAGAACGTTATGAGGTTATGGGTTCTTCCCGTGGTGATCGTTGGGATGACTGGGATGGATTTAAATTTAACCGCGATCGTGACGACGACGATGATGATTGGGATGATTAAAATATAGACTGAAAGAGGTCTGCTTAGAGATTTTTAGAATCTTCTGAGCAGACCTTTTTTTATGTCTCAGGATGGCCTGAAAATTAAATGAAGCAATAATAAAGAGTGATATTGTGTCTGTTTTTTTATAGTCTAATTAATAATAAAGCCGGTCAAAATAGATTTAGAACCAGTGTAATTAAATATAAAATAACTTGTTTTAATATGTTAAACGTAGGTCGCACAAAAATGCGGTGTACATCGCACAAATAAAATACAGTGAATAATAGATTAAGTCCAGTGTGTTTTTGTTTAGTTTGACTTTGAAAAATTATATTTGAAGTATCTCTTTTTGATGGATCAGGTTGTAAAAAGACGCAATATGTAAGCTGAATTTCTGTAAGGTTGGATTTTTTAATTGATAACTCTTACCAGGGTTACAGGGTTTTATTTGTTTTATTGTCAGATTTATAGATATGTCAGGAGATAAGCGTATCAACCTTTGGTTTACTTATCATTAAATAGTAAGAAGAATCGGTATTTTTTTATTATATTTGCCGTGAATTGAATAAGTATACTATTTTTTAGATGAAGAATATACGCAACTTTTGTATTATTGCTCATATTGACCATGGTAAAAGTACCTTGGCCGATCGATTACTTGAATTTACAAAAACTGTAGAAGGAAAAGCTCTGCAGGCTCAGGTTCTTGATAATATGGATTTGGAACGCGAGAGAGGTATCACAATTAAGAGTCATGCCATCCAGATGGATTATGTATATAACGGAGAAAAATATACATTGAACTTAATTGATACTCCGGGTCACGTGGATTTCTCTTATGAGGTATCCCGCTCAATCGCGGCTTGCGAAGGTGCATTGTTGATTGTTGATGCGGCGCAGGGAATTCAGGCTCAAACAATCTCAAATCTATATATGGCGATTGAACACGATTTGGAGATCATTCCGATTGTGAACAAGGTGGATTTGCCAAGTGCAATGCCGGAAGAGGTTGAAGATCAAATTATTGAGTTAATCGGTTGTAAACGTGAAGAAATTATCCGTGCCAGTGGTAAAACAGGTATTGGTGTCGAGGATATTTTATCTGCAATTATTGAACGAGTGCCGGCTCCTAAAGGAGATCCGGAAGCTCCGTTGCAAGCATTGATTTTTGACTCTGTATTTAATCCATTCCGAGGGATTATTGCATACTTTAAAATTATAAACGGAACTTTACGTAAAGGCGACTTAGTAAAATTTGTGGCTACAGGTAAAGAGTATGATGCTGATGAAATCGGTATCCTGCGATTGGATATGGTTTCTAAAACTGAGGTTGGATGTGGAGATGTAGGATATATCATCTCTGGTATTAAAACTTCGAAAGAGGTTAAGGTAGGAGATACCATTACACATACAAAGAATCCTTGTGATAAGGGGATTGAAGGTTTTGAAGAGGTAAAACCGATGGTGTTTGCCGGAGTTTATCCAATCGATAGTGAAGATTTTGAAGATTTACGCGCATCATTGGAGAAACTTCAGTTGAATGATGCTTCGTTGACATTCCAGCCGGAATCATCAGCTGCGTTAGGTTTTGGTTTCCGTTGCGGATTCCTGGGCTTATTGCATATGGAGATTATTCAGGAGCGTTTAGACCGTGAATTTAATATGGATGTTATTACTACTGTACCGAACGTTTCTTACAAAGTGTTCGATAAAAAAGGAGAGATGACAGAAGTACATAATCCATCAGGCCTGCCGGATCCTACATTGGTAGATTATATTGAAGAACCCTATATTCGTGCGTCAGTAATTACAAATACGACTTATATAGGTCCGATTATGACTTTATGTTTGGGTAAACGTGGCGAACTGATCAAACAAGAATATATTTCGGGAGACCGTATTGAAATCATTTATGATATTCCATTAGGAGAGATCGTAATTGACTTCTATGATAAACTAAAAAGTATATCTAAAGGATATGCTTCCTTTGATTATCATATTCATGATTTCCGCCCGTCGAAACTTATTAAGCTTGACGTATTGTTGAATGGTGAGTCTGTCGATGCACTATCAACTCTGACTCACGTTGATAATGCGGTGAACTTAGGGCGACGTATGTGTGAGAAATTGAAAGAGCTTATACCGAGACAACAGTTTGATATTGCTATTCAGGCTGCTATCGGATCTAAAATTGTAGCTCGCGAAACAATTAAAGCGGTACGTAAAGACGTAACGGCGAAATGTTACGGTGGTGATATTTCACGTAAACGTAAACTTCTGGAAAAACAGAAGAAAGGAAAAAAACGTATGAAGCAAATTGGTTCGGTTGAGGTTCCTCAAAAAGCATTCCTTGCAGTGTTAAAATTAGATTAATATTATTTGTTGATATACCTGAAAACCTTTTGCAGACCCGTGCAAAAGGTTTTCTTTTTATACAAATCGTAAATCATAATGGAACACAAATTTCGTTTTTCTTTCCGAAAGAAGTTAATTAGTCGCATTAACGGTGGTGTAATTCTTATTATAGCAGCGATTTTTGCGATGATTCTGGCGAATAGTCCTCTATCGGAACAGTATTTGGCCTTTTGGCAACAATCCGTAGTAATAGAAATCGGTGATCTTCGTCTTTTTTCCCATCATGGACATCCGATGACTTTTTTGCAGTTTATCAATGATGCATTGATGGCGGTGTTTTTCTTTTCGGTTGGTCTTGAGATCAAGCGAGAGGTATTAGTAGGGGAGTTATCCTCTTTTCGTAAAGCATTGCTACCAATAATTGCTGCAATCGGAGGTATGATTGTCCCTGTAGGAATTTTTATGCTTCTCTCTCCTGCCTATCCTGCTTCATTGGGAAGTGCGATTCCAATGGCAACAGATATTGCTTTTTCATTGGGTATATTAAGTATGTTGGGAAGCAGGGTTCCGGTAAGTTTAAAAATATTCCTGACTACTCTTGCTGTAGCAGATGATATTGGCGGAATTATCGTCATCGCTTTATTCTATAGTAAAGATATGATGCCTCAATACCTAATGTTTGCGGCAGCAGTTTATGCAATTATTGTCATAGGAGGGATGCGTCAGGTTTCATCTAAATTATTCTATGTATTCTTCGGATTTATTTTCTGGATGTTATTTCTGGAATCGGGTATCCATCCGACAATAGCCGGCGTATTGGTTGCTTTTGCTGTACCTGCTACACCGAAACTGGGAGTATTGAAATATATTCAGACTATTCGTAAACAAATAGCAGATTTTCCCGATGAATCTGTGGTTGATAAATCAGGACATGCAATTTTGACACATGATCAGATCGATCGTTTGAAAGTCGTTGAAAGTGCTTCAGATAAAGTAATTAGTCCTTTGCAAGATCTGGAAGATTCCTTACATTCCATTATCAACTATGTAATTATGCCTTTATTTGCTTTTGCGAATGCTGGTGTAGTTTTATCCGGATTGGGATTCTCAGACCTGGTTCAAGGGGTTAGTTTTTCGGTATTCATGGGTCTGTTTGTCGGAAAATTTATAGGAATCGTTTTATTTACATATGGTGCAGTAAAATTAAAAATAGCACCGATGCTGGAAGGAGCACAATGGAAACATGTTGCCGGGGTAGCTATGTTAGGAGGTATCGGGTTTACAGTTTCTTTATTTATCGCTAATCTTTCATTTAGTGGAATTGAGGGTGTTGGTGAGGTATTATTAAATCAATCTAAGTTAGGCGTTATTTTAGGCTCACTGACGTCTGGTATATGCGGATATTTATATCTGAATAAAACTTTGCCAAAGGAATAAAAATATTAAAACAGTTATAGGGTATATCAACAAATTATTAGTCAGTATATTTGAGAGAGGATCTTCAGAGGTCTTCTCTCTTTTGTTTTCTTATAGCTCGGATGTGATAAACAGATAGCTGTCTTTTGATTCTAATAATTGAGAGGCCCGATTTTATTTTCAAATAAATAGAGTATATGCTAATTATTCAAGATCAAACTTTGTCATTCAGATATTGTTTTACTTGTAAATAAAAAATATCACTATGAGTTTGTTGGGAAGGATTTCTGTATACTCAATACTTTTTTTGAGTTTATTCAGTTGTAAAAATGATAAAAATCAACCAGATGCCTACGGCAATTTTGAAGTTGATGAAGTAATTGTGTCAGCTCAATCAAATGGTCAGATTTTTCAGCTTAATTTAAATGAGGGATCAGTATTAAAAAAGGGAACAGTGGTCGGGTGTATTGATTCATCACAACTTGTGTGGAAAAAGAGACAACTGATTTCAGGAATAGAATCGATTAAAGCTCAACTGCCAGATATTGGTGTGCAAATTGCTGTATTGAATGCACGTCTCGAGAATGCATATATAAATCAGAAACGCATCAAAGAATTGCAAAATTCAGATGCTGCTACGATTCAGCAATTAGATAATATCAATAATGAAGTATTAGTTCTGCAACGAGAAAAAGAATCATTGTATACACAACTGAATACGCAAACGCGAGCTTTACTGGCTCAGATAGAACCTATACAAATGCAAATTGCCGGTGTAAATGATGAAATAAATAAATGTCTTATCAAGGTACCGATTGACGGAACTGTACTGACAAAGGTGGCTCAGGAAGGAGAAATGGCAGGTTTTGCATCACCTCTTTGGGTTATGGCTAATATTGATTCTCTCAATATCCGTGTTTATATCTCAGAACCACAACTCTCAAATGTAAGATTAGGACAGAAAGCAAAAGTGACCATAGATGCACCGGGAGGAAAAGTGAAGTCTTTTGAAGGAAATATCATTTGGATCTCATCACAGTCTGAGTTTACTCCCAAAACTGTCCAAACGAAAGATGAACGTGTAAATCTTGTTTATGCTTTAAAGGTTCGGCTAAAAAATGACGGTTCTTTGAAAATAGGCATGCCGGGTCAAGTATATTTCCTAGATTAAGATAATATGGATCGATCAATCGTAATAGAGCAAATCACAAAAACATATGGAAAGGTCCGGGCATTAAATGATATTTCTTTATCAATTGGTTCAGGTGAATTATTTGGTTTGATAGGTGCAGATGGAGCTGGTAAGTCATCGCTCTTTGAAATTCTTGCAACATTGAATCAACCCGATTCGGGAACAGCAAAGATTGGGGATTTAGAAGTTCCCGGAGATAAAGAGATTATTCGGTCAACAATTGGTTATATGCCTGGTCGGTTTTCTTTGTATCAGGATTTGAGTGTATCTGAAAATCTGCACTTTTTTGCAACTATATTTGGAACAACAATCGAACAAGGATATGATTTAATAGCTCCGATATGGAGTCAGCTCTTACCTTTCGGTTCACGCCCTGCAGGTAAGTTATCTGGTGGCATGAAACAAAAACTTGCTCTTTGCTGTGCTTTGGTTCATGAACCAGCTGTGCTGCTGCTTGATGAACCAACAACAGGTGTTGATCCTGTAGCAAGAAAGGAATTCTGGGATATACTGGAAACAATAAGGGCTAAGGGAATTACTATTTTAGTGTCAACGCCATATATGGATGAAGCATTACGTTGTGACCGGATTGCTTTTATCCATGAAGGACGAATTCTTATAGTAGATACGCCTGATAATTTAATTAAGGGATATAGTGGTCATCTTTTTGAAATTCGAAGTGATAAAATCTATTCAATTATTGATCAGATCCGATTACTAAAGCAGACTAAATCGTGTTTTGCTTTTGGGCAGTCTCTGCACTGGAGTACAGATCTATCTGTTGATGAGGCAAAGTTATTGCTGACTCAGAGTAATATCGTTACAGACGAAATGAAGCAAATCAGTCCAACCATTGAGGATTGTTTTATGCAATTAATGAAATAAGGTTTAAATGAAAAACATAGAAGTGTATGATCTTACGAAGAAGTTCGGAGATTTTATAGCCGTAAACAAAATATCTTTTGATGTTGAGCAAGGCGAAATATTCGGTTTTCTCGGAGCTAATGGAGCGGGTAAAACAACAGCGATACGTATGTTGTGTGGCTTGCTCGATCCGACTTCGGGTAAAGCTTCCGTGGCAGGCTATGATGTTTATCGACAGAAAGATCTGATAAAACAGAATATTGGTTATATGAGTCAGAGGTTTTCATTGTATGAGGATCTGACAGTAGATGAAAATATTGACTTCTTCTCGGCGCTTTACGGCCTTTCTAGAAAAGAAAAAAATTTACGGCGGGATCAGATGTTTGATCGCCTTGGTAATTCTGATACAAAAGATGTGATGGTTCGATCACTGCCATTAGGTTGGCGTCAGAAAATATCATTTTCGTTAGCGTTGATCCATCAGCCCAAAATAGTATTTCTGGATGAACCAACAGGAGGCGTAGATCCGATTACACGACGTCAGTTCTGGGAATTGATCAATAAAACGGCCTCAGAAGGAATTACTATGTTTGTTACAACTCATTATATGGATGAAGCTGAATACTGTCATCGATTATCTATAATGGCTGAGGGTCGTATTGAAGTACTGGGTAAACCGAATGAAATATGTAAGGCATATCATGTGGATAAAATAGAGGATGTATTTGTAAAAGTCGCAACAGAAAGGAATAAACAATGAAGCTTTTATTGACCTTTATACATAAGGAAATGTTACATATCCTGAGGGATGTGAGAACATTGATTATAACTCTTCTGATGCCCGTCTCTTTAGTTATACTCTTTGGATATGTTATCACAAATGAGATTAAAGACGTAGAAATGGCTGTCTATATGCCTGTATATTCTCAATCAGCTCGCTCCCTAATCAATAAATTTACATCATCCGGTTATTTTCAGGAGGTGAAATTAATATCAGAAGAGAAGGATATTAATCGTATAATGAAGGAGGAAAATGTTTCGATGGTTTTAGTGTTTCCTTCTGATTTTGAAAAGAACAGATACAATGGAATTAAGAATACGGTTCAGATTGTTGTGGATGCATCTGACATGAATACATCACAATCAATTATCGGTTATTCAGAGAATATACTACGTAATTATTTGCAGGAACAAAATCCTGATCAATCAAATAACGCTCCTTTCTCTATTGAGATTAAGATGATGTATAATCCGTCTCTGAAGAGTGTTTTTATGTTCTTACCCGGCGTGCTGGCATTAATTATGCTGATAGTTTCAGCAATGATGACCGCAATTTCAATTGCACGAGAGAAAGAACTTCAAACTTTCCGTATGTTGTTGGTTTCGCCGTTGAAACCAATGACTATTATTTTAGGCAAAGTAATACCTTACTCGTTGCTGGCTGTAGTTAATACCTTATTGATTATCGGGTTAAGTGTAGTAATATTTAAGATACCTTTAGCATGTAATCTTTTCTTACTGGCACTCATTTGTGTGTTGTTTATAGCTACATCATTAGCCTTGGGGATCGTTATTGGTATGAAATCTCCCAATCAACAGGTAGCAATTATGATTTCTATAATTATGTTGTTTTTGCCTACGCTTATGTTATCTGGATTTGTTTTTCCGATTGAGAATATGCCGGTTGTTTTACAATGGTTAAGTAATATTTTCCCTGCTAAATGGTTTATTATATTACTTCGGTCTGTACTAATAAGAGGAGTTGGATTCTTACATATATGGAGTGAACTTCTTATACTTTTTGGTATGTTTATGATTTTCATGTTTGTCAGTATTCGTCAACTTAAATCTGGGAAATTATGAATTTACTCTTAGCTTTTATCAGAAAGGAATTTCTTCAGATTAAGCGTAATCCGATTATGCTGTTTATTATACTGGTTGTTCCTGTTATTCAGTTAATCGTATTGGTATATGCTGCGAATCCTGTAATGAAGGAAATAAAAGTAGGGGTAGTTGATCATGACCACTCTATGCTTAGTATTCGTCTGACAAATAAGATTCTGGCATCCGGATATTTCATCTCGGCCGGATATTTTGAGGATCAAAAATCGGCTTCTGATGCAATGAGTCAAAGAAAAGTAGATCTTATTATAGAATATCCTGAATTGTTTCAGAGAAGAGTTTTAAAAGGTCTGTATCCGGATATATCCATTACTTTGGATGCAGTAAATTCAATGAAGGCTTCTTTAGCCTCTTCCTATGTGTCGCAAATAATAGAACAGTTTGCTTCTGAACAGAATCATATATTTGTGAAGAGACCGGTTGACTTGACTTATTCGCAGTGGTATAATCCGCTGATGGACCATAAATCTTTTACTTTACCCGGTATATTAGCAATTCTCCTTACTGTTACTTCTATTGTTTTGTCTGCAATGAATATTGTGCGAGAGAAGGAAATGGGGAATATTGAACAAATTAATGTAACGCCGATTCATAAAATCACTTTTATGGTTGGTAAAGTTATACCATACGGATTATTAGGATTGTTGCAGTTTTCAATCGGTTTAATCACAATGCGCTTTCTATTTGGGCTACCAATAGCAGGATCTCTCCTTATGCTTTATTTTACGGCTTGTCTGTATTTGCTGGTTGTATTGGGTATTGGTTTTCTGATTTCTACAATTTCTAATACGCAATCACAAGCTATGTTTACGACTTTGTTCTTTATTTTTATAGCCGTATTAATGAGTGGTTTTGTTACGCCTGTTGCAAGTATGCCTTCATGGGCACAAACGATGAATTTACTAAATCCGGTTTCCTATATGGTCTCCTTAATGCAGGCTATAATACTGAAAGGAGCAACTTTTGTTGATATAAAAACAGATCTGTTCATTTTATCAGGTATGGCTTGTTTTATAAATATGATGGCTGTTGCATTTTATCGTAAGTCTGTAGAGTAATTACTTGGGAGAACCAATAGATAAGAATAAATGTTGTTAATATATAATTAACTGTTTAACCAACAATAATTTTATGGAATGGATTGTCAACTTATTTCGTGAAAATCCTGAGTTAGCTATTTTTTTGACTCTTGGAGTGGGTTTTTGGATAGGTAATTTGAAATATAAAGGACTGTCATTAGGTATTGTAACAAGTGTATTACTGGTGGGTGTTGTTGTAGGGCAGATGAATATTGAGATTTCAGGTCCAATGAAATCTGTTTTTTTTCTGATGTTCTTGTTTTCTATTGGTTACAGTGTTGGGCCGGAGTTTTTTCGGGCAATGCGTACAGATGGAATTAAACAGGTTATATTTGCTATAGTACTTTGTTTGATGTGTTTGCTTGCACCTTTTGCAGTTGCTAAAATTTTTGGTTTCAATATGGGAGAAACTATTGGTTTATTAGCAGGCTCTCAAACGATGTCTGCTATTCTGGGAGTAGGGACTTCGACAATTGAAACATTAGGAGTACCGGCAGAGCAGCAACAAGAATGGTTTGATATTATGCCTGTTTCCTATGCTGTAACTTATTTATTTGGGACTATTGGTTCGGCATACTTGTTGAGTATGCTGGGACCAGCGCTGTTAGGCGGATTGAAAAAGGTAAAAGCTCAAACGAAAGAATTGGAGGCTAAACTGAACAAGAGTGAAATATTAGATGATCCTGCTTTTGAAAATGTAAACAGACCGGTTATTTTTCGTGCTTATCAGATTGATGGTATTTGGTTTGATAAGGGACATACAGTGAGGGAACTTGAAGAGGAAATTCTGAAGCAAGGCAGAATTGTATATGTTGAGCGTGTGCGTAAGGGAGAAAAAATATCAGATCCTCAACCGGAGACTATTTTAAACATTGGAGATGAGGTAGTGCTTTCCGGACGTAGAGAATATGTGATTGAAGATGAAGGATGGATTGGAGATGAAATTTATGATGCAAGTCTTTTGAATTTTCCGGTAGAGACTGTTTTTGTCTTGGTTAACAGTAAAGGTGCAAAGAATAAAACGATAGAACAGTTGAGTTGTGAGAAATATATGCATGGTGTTATGATTCGTCATATAACACGTGCAGGGATTGAAATTCCGGTACTCAAACAAACTGTGATTTATGAAGGAGATCGGATTGAAATAGTAGGATTAACCCGAGAAATACGAGAAGCTGCTCCTTTTATAGGTTTTGTTGAACGTCCCTCAAATAAAACTGACTTTACATTTGTTAGTTTAGGTATTGTTATTGGAGGTATTGTAGGTTCGCTAGCGATACATATCGGACAGGTTCCGCTTAGTTTAAGTGCGAGTGGAGGTGCGTTAATTGCAGGTTTAGTCCTTGGTTGGTTAAGAACAAAACGTCCTACCTATGGCAATATACCAGCTGCGTCACTTTGGATAATGAATAATATTGGGTTGAATATGTTTATTGCAATTGTCGGTATCACGACAGGCCCTAAGTTTGTTGCCGGACTTAAAGATGTTGGGATGATTATGTTTGTAGCTGGTATTTTATCCACATCTATTCCTTTGATATTAGGAATTGTAATAGGGGACAAGATATTTAAGTTTCATCCTGCTGTAACTCTTGGGTGTTGTGCCGGAGGACGAACAACCACTGCTGCTTTAGGAGCAGTGCAAGATACATTAGAAAGTACGATTCCGGCTCTGGGATATACTGTAACTTATGCAGTGGGCAATACATTATTAATATTGTGGGGTGTTGTGATGGTATTATTGATGGCCTGATGAGCTTATAAATAAAAAGAAAGAGCCGTGATAATATTATCACGGCTCTTTCTTTTTATTCAATTTACTATTGTAGTAACGAAATCGATGTAGCAACAGTAGAGTTTCTGTCATGTTTAGGATCGTAAGATTCTGTAATGAAGAAAGTTACCGGAGTTCCTACAAAGATACGCTGCGGTTGACCATTTACATTGTTAAATGTAAAGAAGAAATCGCCTTCACCTGTCTCGATAAATCCTGATTTACCATTAGGTAGAATTGCTTTAATGCGTCCTTCCATACGAGGCTTATCTGAAAATTTCTCGTCTTCCCATAAGATTTGAAGATCAGTAGCAAGTCGACGGAAATCAACATATTCATGTTTGACATTGTATTTGTCAAACCAGTTATCTAATTCCTCGTCAGGCATGCGACGTTTACTTCTAAGAATAGCATTAATTTGTTGTAAATGCATTTTTGCTTTATCTTCATCACCTTTAGCCTCATAAATAGCAGCAAGCAGACGAAGAGAAGGAAGTTTTTTCTCAGGAAGGCTTTTGCACATTACTGCATCAATGGCAAATTTTAAAGCATCATCGATATTTCCCTCTTTGAAGTAAATATCAGCAATAGCTTTAATAAAGTTAGGAGCCGGGAATACTTCTACAATCTCTTTGTATCTTTCAAGAGCTTTGTCTAAAAGACCAAAGTGAGAATAACATTTTGCAGCTACACTACGGAAAAGAATGTAGTTTTCACCGTGGAGGATATCAAATGTTTCGAAAACCTCTTCACAAATTTCCATACATCCTTCATATTCTTTTATTTCAAAAAGTAATTTCAATTTGATAGTCAGGAATTGCTCTCTTTCAGAAGGTAATTCGATAACCTCGCCATGTTTCTTTAAAAAATAAGGTGCGTCGCTCAATTCATACTGATCAATTTTTTCGCACCATTGAATACATAGACCAATTGGTTTTTCTTGTTTTTCAATGAAAAAATCCAATACTCTAAGAACTGTTCTGGAGTAAACCCCCGATGGGTCACTTTGAGAGCATAGTTGAGTTATCAGTTCAGCATTATCCAGAAAAGATTTCTCTTTCAAAATACGCTTAGGAGCTACATAAATGTAATATAGACACCATGCATAAGAACATCTGATGCTTTCGAAGTTTGGATATTTATCATATACTTCACGACAAACAACTAATGCTTCATGGTATTTTTTTTCCTGTTTAAGGCAGAAGGCATAATTTAAACCGTCCCACTCGTTGCACATATCATGAAAGTCTTGCCACATTTCACGATATACGTTAAGAGCTTGCTCGTATTTTTTCGATTTTCTCAGACGATCAGCCTCTGATTTTAATGATTCAAAATTCTTCATTTTTAAAATGTAATTTAATATAGATGGCTTCGTAATATATTTGAACTATACTTAATTTCTAATCTCTAATAATATTTCGAACCGAA
>JBOFIZ010000477.1:0-1749 GCA_051650425.1 Bacteroidales bacterium | reverse complement strand
ACTTCCAACAGGACTTGCCCGGTGTATTTATCAAGAATTTGTTTTCCCGATTTATTTCGATATACACCACTGAATAGCAGGTAGGGTATTTTAGACAGATAGGGTTCGGGAAGTTTATCTCTTTCTATACGGGGTGTTGTTCTTAATTCCCGGATTCCATAAGTTCTTTTTTCGGTTTTCAACAAGGTTAACAACGATTCTTCATCTAGTATTTTACGTCCCTTCAGACTTGGATATACCAAGGTTAAATTCATAGTTCTCAAACAGTTTATATATCCTCAAATATACAAAATTCGTGCCGCAAAGTCAAGTTTTTCAAAGCTTATTTTAAGCTTATATCAGATATAATAATGCTATTAACCCGCTAAAAGTGTCGAACACAGTCGAAACTTTTACCATTTTCGCCAAAAGTGTCGAGTACAGTCGAAACTTTTAATTAATATAATATTAGACCTATCAGTTATGAATACTAAGTTTGAAATATTAGCAAAATATAATTTCTGGAATAATCAGACTATTCCTTTAGGGTTCGTACGTACCAATTACACCGAGAAGATATATTTATACGGTAAAGAAAGCCGATTGGTCAAGGTTCTTGTCGGACAGAGAAGAGTAGGCAAAAGCTATATTCTTCGACAGCTTGCATCAAAATTAATTGACAATGGTGTTCCGAGAGAAAATATATTATTCATTAATTGCGAGTTGGCTGCATTCTCATTCATTCGTACAGCAGCCGATTTAGATGATTTGGTTAACCTCTATAAAGAGGAACTTCATCCCCGTGGACGTATTTATCTGTTTATAGATGAAATTCAGAATATCGAGGGATGGGAGCAAATAGTGAATTCCTATTCACAAGACTATGTCGAGAACTATGATCTATTTATCAGCGGCTCAAACTCCAGAATGTTGTCAGGTGAATTAGCAACCTATTTGTCCGGTCGCTATGTCACATTTGAAGTTTACCCATTCAGCTACGATGAGTATTGTGATATGATCGGAAAAGAGCTGAACAAATCCAGCTATATAGATTATATACAAAGTGGAGGTTTGCCCGAACTGTTTGTCCTTCCGGAACAAGAATCTAAGATAAATTATATATCTGCAATAAAAGACACGGTCTTACTCAGAGATATTATACAAAGACATAACATTAAAGATTCAAGGCTATTGGAAGATATTTTTGTGTATCTTATCAATAATGCCTCAAACCTCTTATCAGTCCGCAAGATTACAAATTACTTCAAGTCGGTTGGGCGCAAGACAAGCTATGATACCGTATCCACCTATATTGGTTATATTGAAAACACCTATCTTATACATCGTGTTGAGCGGTACAATATAAGGGGAAAGGATACAATTGCAGGAAATTGCAAATATTATGCAAATGACCTGTCTTTCAACAATTATCTCTATCAGGGATTTGGTTATGGCATCGTATACCAGTTAGAAAACATTGTCTATCTGGAGTTAGCCAGAAAAGGTTATGATATTTATGTCGGCAGCATAAAAGAAAAAGAAATAGACTTTGTAGCAATTAAAGGTGACAAAACACTTTATATACAAGTTGCGTACATACTTGTTGATAATCAGACTATAGAACGGGAATATTCTGCACTGATGGCAATCGATGATCATTACGAAAAAATGGTGGTGTCTCTGGATGATTTTGCATTTCCTGCCAAAGAAGGAATTAAACATATCCAGGCATGGAATTTATCTAAAGTCATATAAAAGAAAAAGGGATAG
>JBOFIZ010000476.1:0-1383 GCA_051650425.1 Bacteroidales bacterium | reverse complement strand
TATGCAGAGGTAAGCTCTTTCTGTAATTGCTCTTCTGTTCCCGGCATCATATCGTGGATCATGCCGCGCCATTTCAATTCTTCTACGAAATTCATATCTCTATATATTGTTAATTAAACAGTTTAAAATAAATATTACTCCAGCATACCCTTAATAAGCAGACTGAAGTAAGGCATTTCTCCTAACGGAGATACGCAAAGTTACATTCTATTTGTGAAATAAAGTCATTCAGATCTATATTTCTTTCTTTAGCAGCTTTATAATAAATCGATTCTATACTTTGATGAACCGTATCTGTTTCCAGAAAAACACGATCGAGCGGAACGTTTTTCCACGTCTCCGTATTATACGATAAACCAAATGATAAAAAAAGATTAGGACAGGAGAGTAGTTGATTAGCCAATTGCGTTTTCCCACGAAATCCATGAATTATCCAAGGCTGTTTAGGTTTATGTTCTTTATATAAGCGAATTAATTCATCCCACGCTTTGACACAATGTATAATGAGCGGTATTTGCAGTTCTTCACTTATTTGAATCTGTTTTTCAAAAATACTTATTTGAAAATCAATAGCTCCGCCACGAAGCTTATCTATTCCACATTCCCCTATTGCGAAAGGAATCAGACCGTTTGTGATTAAACGCTGGAGTGCATAGAATGCTGATTCACAAATTTCAGCATCTTCCGTTTCCCAGGGATGAACTCCTAATGAGAAAAGTTTATCACCTGTCATTTTTAGTTCCCGGGGATCCATCTGAATCACTTCGAGAATATTCGGTTTATTGTTCGCATGATGCGTATGTATATCTATAAACATAACGAGTCATGATTTCAGGGAACCGGATCATATCCGCTGCCTCCCCAAGGATGGCAACGCAGAATACGTTTTATACCTAAATAAGTTCCTTTGAAAATCCCATGTTTCATAATCGCTCGCAGCGTATACTCCGAACATGTCGGCGTAAAGCGGCATGTCGGTGGTTTTAGGGGTGAAATTGCTCCCTGATAAAAACGGATCGGTAAGATATACAGCTTACGAATCCAGACTTTCACATTCATTATTTGTTGAATTTTCGGTAAGTTGAAGCTTCTGAACTAACGCCGTGAGAGCTTCCTGCATCTTCTTCTGAACATCCTCACTCGATTTGATCGAATGGGGCAGATAAAGAAAAGCAATAGCCAGACGTTTATCCATCTTTTCCAAACAATCCAGCAGAGGTAACTTATTCAAGCGATAGGCCTCCCGGATCAATCTTTTTACATGGTTGCGCTTATTTGCACGTTTAAAGCGCTTTTTGGTCACACTACATAAAATAGCCGCACGAGCCTGTTCCTGGTCAGCAACAAAGCAGTAAACCAAACGAAAAGGATAAGTAACAAACG
>JBOFIZ010000475.1:0-3283 GCA_051650425.1 Bacteroidales bacterium | reverse complement strand
TCAATCCGAGCACGTCGATCATTTTTACAATAAACGCATTCTGATCGGGTATCTCAGCAATAAACTGCATCAGTATCTCCTCGCCTTCCGTGATAATGGCACGACGACGGCGACGCAGTTCAGCATTGATCTTATTCTTTGCCTGCGGAGTAATGACGAATGAAAGCCACTCTTCTTTGATGCGCTGAGCTTTGGATGTCAGGATCTCGACCTGATCACCACTTTGCAGTTTATAACTGTAAGGAACCAGTTTATGGTTTACTTTCGCACCGATACAGTGATTCCCGATATCGGTATGAAGCAGATAAGCAAAATCTAAGGCTGTAGCTCCCAAAGGCATCATTTTCATTTCTCCTTTAGGCGTAAACACAAATATCTCTGAAACGAATACATTCAGCTTGATTGTGTCAAGAAAATCCATAGCTACAGGTTCGGGATTTTCCAGAATATCTTTAACTGTTTCCAGCCATTTATCCAGTTCACGGTTCTCGTCGCCCATACCCACATTCTTATAATGGAAATGAGCAGCAAAACCACGTTCGGCAATATCATCCATGCGCTGACTCCGGATCTGCACCTCTACCCATTGCCCGTTAGGTCCCATTACGGTACAGTGCAGAGCCTGATAGCCGTTTGCTTTCGGACGGTTAACCCAGTCTCTGATACGATCGGGATGGAGCATATAGATGCCCGTAATCACGTTATAGATATTCCAGCATTCCTGTTTTTCGGTAAAACCATCGCGCGGCTGGAAAATGATTCGGACGGCATACAGATCATATACCTCTTCGAAAGAGATATTCTTTTTCTGCATCTTCTGCCAGATAGAATAGGCTGACTTCACACGCTCTTTCATATCGTAATGAATCTCCATTCCGTCTAACTTGTCGATGATCGGATCGGCAAAGTTGTGATAGAGTCTGGAACGCTCCATTTCGGTATCTTTGATCTTTCGTGTGATTGAGTCATAAACCTCAGGATGTTCGTATTTAAAGCTTAAGTCTTCCAGCTCCGTTTTAATGGCAAACAATCCCAAACGATGAGCAAGGGGTGCATACAAGTATAACGTTTCACCCGCAATTTTATATTGTTTTGCAGGAGTCATATAGGAGAGCGTCCGCATATTGTGCAAACGGTCAGCCATTTTAATCAGAATAACCCGTACATCTTTAGCCATCGTTAAGAGAAGACGACGGAAGTTTTCGGCTTGCGAAGAGGTTTTATCTCCAAAGATCCCCCCTGCAATTTTAGTGAGTCCCTCAACAATTTCGGCAACTTTATCACCAAACATATTGCGGATATCCTCAACCGTATATTCCGTATCCTCTACGACATCATGCAAAAGAGCCGAGACAATAGAAGTCGAACCCAGCCCCATTTCTCTTGCAACTACACGAGCAACGGCAATAGGATGGAAAATATAGGCTTCTCCAGATTTTCTTCTCATACCGGCATGGGCATTTTTTGCAAACAAAAAGGCCTTTGTTATGATCTCTATCTTTTTACGATGATTGGAGCTCAGATAATCATTTAAGAGTTCTTGAAATTCTTGCTCAATTAACTGGTCCTCCAAGGTTTCATCCTTCATTCTTTCTTCTGTCATAATTGATTTTTCTACCATGTCAAGACACAAATGTAAAAATAATTGTGTTTCTCACACTAATCTATAACAATTCTTTTGACCGATATGAAGCAAATGTCTTATAATTTAAAGCTAATTTATTAGTTTTGCAGATGTAGAAACTCTTCTTTTGATTTTTATGAAAAAGTATGCGTTGATTTATTTCATTCTTTACCTGATCACGGTGGTCCATAATGTGGTGCCACATCATCATACGCATACACTTATCCTGAAGAATATTTACGGAGTAACCAGCTTGGTAAAACTGGCCGAAATACATGAGGCACATACAACGGACCACTCCTTCAGTACACATGTAAAACAGACTCAGAAACAATCATCTAATCCGGTAACTGCTCCGGTATTACTGGATTTTGCCAAACTTGTCTTTGCCATACTCCTGTTTCATAATCTGCATTTCGTTTCGATTCAAAAGAGACGGGGCGCCGTGTTTGATTTCATTCGCAGCACTTTGCGAGACGGATTCAGACACAAACTATTCTCACGCCCGCCTCCGACCTCTCTGTTTAATATCTAAACCATTTAATTTTTGATAGTTATATCATTGATCTTCCGATCTTTTTCGGAGGAGCAACCGTTATATCTATACATATATTCCAAATGATAATAAACAGAATCTAAGAAGATCCTTTTTTAAGAGGAGGATCTTTCTAAACATTATGCGTTTATGCTGAATCGAATTATAGAATTTTCATTAAAGAACAAGTACTTTGTTTTAATCACAACGGCGATTTTTTCTTTATTGGGTATTTACAGTATGGTCACTTTACCTGTAGATGCCGTACCGGATATCACGAATAATCAAGTGCAGGTTGTTACCGTATCGCCCAACTTATCGCCACAAGAAGTAGAAAAGTTAATTACATTTCCTATCGAAATATCCATGTCGAATATTCTGAACGTTACAGAAATTCGTTCGGTCTCGAGATATGGCCTTTCTGTTGTTACGGTCGTTTTTAAGGATGATGTACCGACATTAGACACACGCCAGTTAGTAAACGAACAACTCCAGACGGTGATGGGAGACATACCCGAGAATCTGGGGAAACCGGAACTGATGCCAATCACTACGGGATTGGGAGAAATCTTTCAATATACGCTGGATGTAGCTCCGGGCTATGAAGAGAAGTATGATGCAATGGAGCTGCGTACAATCCAGGACTGGATCGTCAAGCGGAACTTATCGGGAATACCGGGAGTTGTAGAGATTTCGAGTTTCGGAGGATACCTGAAACAGTATGAAGTAGCTGTAGATCCGAATCTGATGCGCTCACTCAATGTAACGATCAGCGAAGTCTATGATGCATTAAGTCTGAACAATCAGAACTCAGGAGGGAGCTATATCGAGAAATACAACAATGCCTATTATATCCGTTCGGAAGGGATGATTCAGAGTCTGAGCGATATTGCTCAGATCGTTGTAGCAAACCGCAATGGTGTACCTATTACGATCAATGATCTGGGTAAAGTACGCTACTCGAGTGCCAAACGTTTCGGAGCTATGACCAAAAATGGAAAAGGCGAATGTGTAGGAGGAATTACACTGATGCTGAAAGGAGCAAATGCCAATCAGGTAATGGGCGAAATTCAGAAACGAGTAGAAAAAGTAAATACCATGCTTCCGGAAGGTGTACATATCCG
>JBOFIZ010000474.1:0-3156 GCA_051650425.1 Bacteroidales bacterium | reverse complement strand
AGAGCAAGGTGCTGATACTTTTATGGGCATTCATTCCGTTGCGGAAACTGCTAAGAAAAATGGAAATTCTAAATACGGTGCTATTCTTGCTGTTCTTCAACAGTGAGAATGGATAATTGTAGTTAGCGTCCAATTTTGACGTGTCCCATATTGAAAACCGCATTTAAGCGGTTTTCTTATAAAGTTTGTCAAAATTAGGATTGTTTTTTAATATTTATTGTTGTTTATCCCGATAGTCATCGGCAATAAATTCTCATAATCGGTACGACCAAGCACTATCTGTTTGAAAAATTCCTTCAAATATTTCAAGACATGGATGCCTTGCATCTTGCAGGTAGATATGATCGTATGATATGCCGCTGATACACTAGCCATCTTTCCGCTACCAAAAAACAAGGAGTTTTTACGCTCTCCTGCCAAAGGGCGTATGAAACGTTCGGCAATGGAATTGTCGATTGTGTATGAGCCGTCATGTGTATATGCGAAAAGCTGAGTCCAAAAAGTATTTAGATAACGAAGAGCTTTTTCCATAAGATCACCCCGTGGAGGATGACCTTCATTTAAGAGCGCATCAAGTTTGCTGCGAAGACGGATTATGATCTCTTTTGTCTTGAGATTGTTACGGCATATCTTTATTTGATTCGGTGAAAGCCGACCTTTTTCATATTCAGCCTCCAGTTTATAAAGTTCACCCATGCAATCAAGAAAAAAAGTAGCATCAATGTCTCCGCCCTGTTCCAAGGCATATTTGAATTTGGCACGTGCATGTGCCATACAACAAACATGCTCAATATCTACCAGTGTATCATCAAGATACATATATACGTTGTACCCATCTGATTGCAATGCTTTTATTGAATGATTACCAAGTATCTGGCGTAACGCATCACGACCTCGTGAACCATCTTCATAACAATAGATCACAATCCTTTCTGCCTTATTAACCAAACACCAGATATATTTCTTCCTATAAGTGGATTTAACTTTCACTTTACACCAAGTCTCGTCACAATTAATAATAGAATCTTTTTCAAAGCAGCACTCTTTCAAAAAACCAATCATTTTGTTGATATGAAAGGAACCTTTTTCAAGCCAATTGGTCAGAGTCATGCGACTAAGACGCATATCCTCATCAAGAATACGAGAAATCTCTCTGTATAAAGGGGTGTCAAGAACATATTTATTGAAAGCCAAACAAGCCATGAAAGAGCTGGATGCATGGGTACCGGGGAAAATATCCATAATTTCAGGTTCACCATCAACAGGGAAGTATCCGTCACAAATGATTCCATCAGCAGTTTTGTAGCGAATGATCTCGTAATCATGCTCGATGATACTGCTTACCTGTTCGTAAGAATATCGATGTATGCGTTTTAGTATCACGGAACCTTCAGGAAGCTTGCTAAGATCACATGCATGACAGATCGATTGATCAGCAGTCATCGTCCGATATTCTTTACCTTGCCTATACAGGCGAGCCTCTTTCTGCTTCTTCTCGGATTCCGAATCATGCTCATCAGAACTTTTCTTGGGGGATCTTGAAGTGTCATTTAATGACCCTTGCGTACCATCAAAATTATCTTTATTTTTGGTATGGTCATCATCATCTGTCTTCTTGCACTTACGCTTTTGGCTTTTGCTGCCATAAGTATGTTGGTTATTCAATCTGACAGACTCTTCCAAAGAAGTCAACTTTTTAAGTAGATTAGCTATCAACGCATCCTTAGATTTATTCTGTCTTTCGGATTCTTCAAGCATGGCTTTGAGAGCAGACATTTGCTTCTGCCCATCTAGGAGCTCATCGATCTTTGACAAAAGCTCTGCATTACGCTTTTCGTCACGAAGATGCATGAGGGTAAGCTCACATAACAATTTTGATTTTTCGTCACTCGACATATCTGAATATGGGTCCACCCAAGGCTCAGGAACATCCTCACGAGCCTTAAGCATTTTTGCAAAAGTTAATATTCTATTTCTTTCTTCTGTGTCCATATTCATTGTTTTAGTACCATAAAGATACGATAAAATAATGAAACAAACAAGAAAAAATACATTTATCTATTTGATATTCAATGTTTTAATCAAAGGACTCTCCAACAGAAGTAATACATCTTCCCAATTGATTGTATGCACAGGAAAGTCGTTTTCAAACTCAATGTTCATGAACTTATAACCGGGTGCAAAACGTTTCTCGTATAGACTGCAGGAGCGTTTATCGAAACTAAACAAACGTATCAACCTATGATTCTTGGACATGACTATAAACACATCTCCTTCCTTGGGTTCTCTGTTCAATTGCTGATGGATAATCGACAATACACGTTCATGTTTGCAACGCATATCATGAAAACCGCACAAATAATAAAAACGGTTCAAACCGGTTATATTCAACATAAAACCTCCAACTTCTCTACCAGGCGTTTGAGACCATCGTAGCTTAAGTTTCGTTGCTGAATATGAATACCATTGCTCATACGGATATCCACCAAAATACGAATGTCCACCAAAGATGGGGAGGTAGGTGGAACTCCTGTAGCCGGAGCACTTTCTTGCAAATCGGCCGGAACACCGTGAACGTGAACCGGAACAATCTTGTGACGAGTATCCTTGTACCATTTCTCAAATAGGTTATAAGGTAAATTGTTTCTAAAGCAGAACTTCTGTATCGATTCGCCTGCCGGAAAGGCCTCTGCTTTATAGCGAATGAAGAATCTCTCGAAATCGGTGTTGCTGTACATAATTAAACAATATTTATTACAGCAACAAAGCTCGAAATTATTTATCGAATTTCATAGACGTCTTTTTTGGACGCTAACATCTGTTGAGTATTATTATCTATAAACCTCCTCTGTTTAATTACATGCAATGGCATGCTATTAGGCGGGGGAGGTTTGTTTGTTTTAACAGTCATCAGATAATAAATATAGCAAATAGATCGATATTTTCTTTCAAATATTTTAAAGATTTTGTGATATATGCTTCCACTGTTTTTATGTTCAGATTCATTTCCGCGGCAATCTCTTTGTTGGTCAGATTGCCTTTTCGACTCAACAAAAATATTTTCTTCTGTTTATCTGGGAGTGAATCGATGAGAAGATCGATGCAATCTTTCAATTCGGAAGCATATAACTCTTCTTCTACCTCATTATAATCTGT
>JBOFIZ010000473.1:0-3222 GCA_051650425.1 Bacteroidales bacterium | reverse complement strand
CCACGTAAGAACGGAGCGATACCTGCCACATAGTTCAGATGCTCCATGTTCTCTAAATCTTCTTTCGTATAAACGCTTTTCACCGCAATCTGCTCCGGTGTAAGCCAATTAGCCTCAATGCCGTTAGCTTGAGCCCATTCTGTGCCGTTATTGTTTGCACATCCGGCATTTTTTATATCTATGTTCTTAAAATTCGGTCTCATTGTAATTGATCATTTTCAACGTTCAGATCGTTTATTTCCGAACTTACGTTGGTATTATGAATTTGATTTACTTTCGAATCTATAGGTTTAAATACCCATTTTTGCATTATAACCCTTCAATGTTTCCAATACATTGGAGCGAACATTGATAAATTCGGTAATACCCTGTTCTTTCAATGCGTCCATACAAGCCGGAGCTCCTGCTACAACCAATACGGCACGATCGCCAATAGCTACTTTTGCTTCCGGAGCAAAAGTTTCGTATTCGTCATCGCTTGAACAAAGTACAATAAAGTCAGCACCAGCTTTCATAGCTGCATCTACACCTGCCTCTATAGTTTCAAATCCAAGATTATCAATTACTTCATATCCTGCACAAGCAAAGAAGTTACATGAGAACTGAGCACGAGCCAGACGCATAGCCAGATTTCCGATTGTTAGCATAAATGCTTTCGGACGTTTAGCCGCTTTTTCTGTAGCAAGACGCAAAGTTTCAAAGTCACTTGCTCCGCGAGAGAAATCCAGTTTCACCAATCCTTCTTCTGTATTGCAGTTACAACCACATCCGCACTTATGATCTTCAAGTGTTATTTTTTGACCTGCTTTTTCATTAAAGTTCGGATATTGGTTTGTTCCCAATAATATTTCACGACGTTTAGCTATTGCATCTTTACGAGCTGCTCCCGCCTTATTAATTTCATTTTGAATTTCTGAAGAATCTACAGCTGCTTTAAAGCCACCTTTATCTTCAATATCAAGGAATAACTTCCACGCTTGTTCAGCAATTGAATTCGTTAGATTCTCAATATAATAAGAACCAGCAGCAGCATCAACGATTTTATCGAAATGCGACTCTTCTTTCAATAATAATTGCTGATTACGAGCAATACGTTGAGAGAAATCATCTGCTTGTTTATATGCTGAGTCAAACGGAGTTACAGTTAATGAATCTACACCTGCTATTGAAGCAGACATTGCCTCAGTTTGCGTACGCAACATATTTACATGAGCATCGTAGATAGTAAGATTCCAGGAAGATGTTTCGGCATGTGTTCTCATTTTCATGGCACAAGTACAAAGTCCGTCTGCTTGTTTATTAGGACAGTCGAACTGACATTGCGGATCATAAGCTTTCACGATATTTGCCCACAACATACGGGCTGCACGGAATTTTGCAA
This sequence comes from Bacteroidales bacterium, assembly GCA_051650425.1. Taxonomy (GTDB): domain Bacteria; phylum Bacteroidota; class Bacteroidia; order Bacteroidales; family UBA7332; genus UBA7332. The sequence continues at coordinate 1,841 of JBOFIZ010000473.1, read as the reverse complement.
TTTCCATAAAGTAGTTAGATCCTACTCCGAAGTTGAACTTAATGCGTTTTGCTACCATATTAGCCGGAAGGCCTGCTGCTGTTAGCTGAGCCATGATTTCATTACCCCATGATAATGCGTAACCCAACTCCTGATAAATATAAGATCCTGCATTATTAAATGATAAAGCATTTACGCTGAATACACGGAATCGTGGTAATGCTGCAGCAGCTTCATACACTTCTTTATATGCATCTGTCATATTATCGAACGGACGACCTTTTTTCAAAATACGTTTGAATGGATCAAAATCGATTGATCCGTATGCATTCATTACATCAACGTTGTTTGCTTTATAATAATCTCCTAATAAAGCAATCAATTTTGAGGCATTACGTACACAGCATCGAAAGTTCAGCTCACATGCTACCGGATCTATATCTTTCAATAATGCAGCAATGGATTCAGCATGAACAAAATCACTTTCTACTTTAAATCCTAATGAATTTACTCCTTTCATTAGCAATTCGTGTGCTTTTGCATTAGCAGCTACCGGATCTGTCTCTAGGATATCCTGACGAACTAACCATTCATTGTCTTTCTTGGTACCGCGGACAAATGGAAACTCACCCGGCAGAGAAGTCGTCGTTGCAAGACCTTCCAGATCTTCGGCACGATACATCGGTTTTACTGAGAAGCCTTCATTGGTTCTCCAAACCAGTTTCTTCTCAAAATCAGCTCCTTTCAAATCAGCTGCGACCTTATCCATCCACTCTTGAGTAGAAACCGGAGGAAATTCGGTAAACAACTTTTCTTTACTATTTGCCATAGTGTTTATTAAATTAAAGTGATAATAAAGTTTGAGACTTTTTCTATATAACCCCTGCAAATGTAAACTTTTTTAGAATATTGCAAAATAATTCGCAATGAATATTACGAACAAATTTCTTTTTTATTTTATTTGTACTCAAAATCAATTTGTTTACATCATTTATCTTCACTATTTAACCTCAAACAAGATAATTTGAATAGCATTTTGATTTCAGACTGCTTATCGGAATTACTCTTTCGGATTCACATATTTTACAAATTTCAAATCATAAACATGAAGACATCTCTATTTCTTAAACTTTTCCTTTCTTTCGCGTTATCTGTCTTCTCTGTAATGATGCATGCATCAGAGAATGAATTGACTATCCCGGTAAGGAATACTTCTGTTAAGGGCACTTTAACCACTCCTTACAATCTCTCGTCCACGACTCCACTTGTTATTATTATTAGTAGTTCGGGGCCTACTGACAGAGATGGTAATAATCCGCAAAACATAAAAAGCAGTTATCTGAAAATGATTGCTCAGGATCTTGATAATAACGGCATAGCATCTTTTCGTTATGACAAACGCGGTATCGCTCAAAGCAGCAATCCTAATATTCGGGAGTCTGACCTTACATTCAATGATTACATCAACGATGCTTCGGAAATCTGCAACTTTTTTGCAAAAGAGAAAAAATACAATCAAATCATTCTTCTGGGACATAGTGAGGGAGGACAAATAGCTATTAATGTTGCCGCAACCAATAAAAATGTAAGCAAAATCATTGCTATTGCAGCTCCCGGACGAACTGTGGAAGAGATTATGCTCGAACAGCTCAGCGGATTATCTCAAAGCGACCTTGATGATGTAAAAATGGCCTTTGATTGTATGCAAAACAATCTGCCTGTAGAGCCTCAGACTCAAATTTCTAAAATGATTTTCCGCCCGTCTATTATCCCCTATATGAAAAGCTGGATCAATAATAATCCTTCAGAAATTATCAAACGATTAAAAATCCCTGTACTTCTAATATCCGGATCTACAGATA
>JBOFIZ010000472.1:0-1725 GCA_051650425.1 Bacteroidales bacterium | reverse complement strand
TGACTTAATTTTAAAACTTCGTCTTGTAATAATTTATTATTCTCAGTTTCACTAACCTTAAGTGCTTGCTCATATTGCGCTAAAACCTTCATTATTGGCTGATTTCCTTTAAATACCTCCATTAAAACGGTATTATCAGGTTCTAATTCAGCATCTTGTAGCAAACATTCAATTTGTAGTCCGCGCGCTTTAATCATACTGCCATAATCAGGTGTTACTACTCCTGCAATGGTTTTTATAAAGGTTGATTTGCCAGTACCATTTACTCCAACTAAGCCAATTTTATCACCATTATCAATGGTAAAATTAATATTTTCAAATAATATCTTTTCACCATAAGATTTACTTAAATTTTCAACAGTTAATATCATATTGCTTTCCTTATCTTTTATCTTAGTATTCTACTTATTATATCACATTTTCAGCCAACATTACCTAAAGCCTATAAGACCATTCTTCTTAAAACTCTACCTTACTTTGTAGTTAAAGCTTATATTACTTCAACGATTCCACCACAGTTTAACTACCATTTAACAATTGTTATTACAATACAAAAAAGCACTTGCGTAAGCAAGTGCTTTTAACTTAACCAGCAACTACCTAACCTCCCAGGTCGTTTCCAACCAAGTACTCTCGGCGTGTATAGGCTTAACTACTGTGTTCGGAATGGGAACAGGTGGTACCCTATAGCTATCATCACTGGATCTTTGAAGTGAACATTCTTTCGATATATTCCTTCAAAACTATACAGAAGATATTTTATCATTTTATTATACTTTTAGTCAAGCCCTCGACCTATTAGTACCAGTCAGCTACATACATTACTGTACTTCCACACCTGGCCTATCTACCTCGTCTTCTTCAAGGGGTCTTACTAGATTACTCTATGAGAAACCTCATCTTAAGGCTGGTTTCACGCTTAGATGCTTTCAGCGTTTATCCTTTCCGAACGTAGCTACCCAACTGTACTCCTGGCGGAATAATTGGTACACCATTGGTTCGTCCACTCCGGTCCTCTCGTACTAGGAGCAGTTCCCTTCAAGTTTCTTACGCCCGCGATGGATAGGGACCGAACTGTCTCACGACGTTCTGAACCCAGCTCACGTACCACTTTAATGGGCGAACAGCCCAACCCTTGGGACCTACTTCAGCCCCAGGATGTGATGAGCCGACATCGAGGTGCCAAACCTCCCCGTCGATATGGACTCTTGGGAGAGATTAGCCTGTTATCCCCAGGGTAGCTTTTATCCGTTGAGCGATGGCCCTTCCACTCGGTACCACCGGATCACTAAGCCCGACTTTCGTCCCTGCTCGACCTGTCCGTCTCGCAGTCAAGCTCCCTTCTGCCTTTACACTCTTCGCGCGATTTCTGACCGCGCTGAGGGAACCTTTGGGCGCCTCCGTTACTTTTTCGGAGGCGACCGCCCCAGTCAAACTGCCCGCCTGACACTGTCTTGAGTTTTGTTAATTCTTCAGTTAGAATTTCAGTAAATAAAGGGTGGTATCCCAACAATGACTCCTAAGAAACTGGCGTTCCTTATTCTCCGTCTCCCACCTATCCTGTACATTATTTACCAAAATTCAATGTCAGGTTGCAGTAAAGCTCCATGGGGTCTTTCTGTCCAGTCGCGGGTAACCTGCATCTTCACAGGTATTTCAATTTCACCGGGTCCCTCGTTGAGACAGTGCCCAAGTCGTTACACCTTTCGTGCGGGTCGGAACTTA
>JBOFIZ010000471.1:0-1380 GCA_051650425.1 Bacteroidales bacterium | reverse complement strand
AAAATCCGGAAGTATTTACTGAGATTATGCTTGCGAGCCGCACAAAATCTAAATGCGACGCTATTGCAGCAGCCGTAGGTGGAAATCGTATTAAAACTGCTAAAGTTGATGCAGATAATGTAAACGAACTGATCGAACTTTTCAATTCGTACAAACCAGATATCGTAATCAACGTAGCTTTGCCTTACCAGGATTTAACAATCATGGACGCTTGTCTTGCTTGCGGTGTTAACTATTTGGATACTGCCAATTATGAACCGCTTGATGAGGCTAAATTTGAGTACAAATGGCAATGGGCTTATCAGGAGAAATTCAAAGAAGCTGGTCTTACTGCAATCTTAGGTTGTGGATTTGACCCGGGTGTAACAGGGGTATTCACAGCTTATGCTGCGAAACATTACTTCGATGAAATTCAATATCTGGATATTGTAGACTGTAATGCCGGAGATCACGGTAAAGCATTCGCTACTAACTTTAATCCGGAAATCAATATTCGTGAGGTTACTCAAAAAGGTAAATACTGGCAAAACGGTGAGTGGGTTGAAACAGAACCACACGAAATCCATCAGCCAATTAACTACCCGAACGTAGGTCCGAAAGAATCTTACCTGATTTATCACGAAGAGCTTGAGTCGTTAGTTAAAAACTACCCTACACTTAAACGTGCGCGCTTCTGGATGACATTCGGACAAGAGTATCTGACACACTTACGTGTAATCCAAAACATCGGTATGGCAAGTATCGAACCAATCATGTACAACGGTATGGAAATCGTTCCTATCCAGTTCTTGAAAGCGGTTCTTCCAAATCCGGGTGAACTTGGTGAAAACTATGTAGGTGAAACATCAATCGGATGCCGTATCCGCGGTTTAAAAGATGGAAAAGAACAAACTTATTACATCTACAACAACTGTTCACACAAAGCTGCATACGATGAAACAGGCGCTCAGGGTGTAAGTTACACAACAGGTGTTCCTGCTATGATCGGAGCTATGATGTTCTTAAAAGGTGAATGGAAAAAAGCAGGGGTTTACAATGTTGAAGAGTTCAATCCGGATCCATTCATGGAACAATTGAACAAACAAGGTTTACCTTGGCATGAAATTCACAATGGTGAGTTAGAACTATAATAAAATACGAATTTTGAAAAGGTGAAGTGGTGTGATATGCGTAACATATATATCCTTCACCTTTTTTCATATCATATTAAATCAAATATATGGAAAAGACTCCTGCACAAATAGAAAAACTAAAAGCGCTTCAATCGGCGATGGATAAGATTGAAAAGAACTTCGGAAAAGGAGCTATCATGAAAATGGGTAGCCAGGAAATTGAAGAAGTTGCTGTTATTCCTTCAGGTTCTATCGGACTGAATATGGC
>JBOFIZ010000470.1:0-7107 GCA_051650425.1 Bacteroidales bacterium | reverse complement strand
TCTCTAAGAATTCGGAGCAGAGGATTCTCGTTATTTTAAAAGAGTCATTTTAGAATTTGTATCCTACAGTAAATGCAATATTCGCATTATGAGGAGCATCACCTTCATAGATCTTAGCAAAACCTAATTGAGTATCCAGTCCTACAAGAAATTGACCGAACTCAGCTCCTACACCAATATTCCATCCTGCATCAAAACGATTAAAATCCATACCATTATCACCGAAAGTATCAATTTTATCTTTTCCGTTCATATTTATACCACCAATAGAAGCACTACCATCAAACTTCGTTTTACCTCCTACACCGCAAGCAAAATAAGGCCCTGTAGCAATTAAGATATTTGTATTGTCACTTACATTAAAACGAAACTGTACATTCACCGGCAATTCAAGATACAATTGATTAATCTTTACTCCTGCATTTGCATCAAAAAAAGATCCATTATAGTCGCTGTCATATTTAGCTCCCTTTTGTGAGAAGAATAAAGATGGTTGTAAAGAGATAAGATCCGTAAACTGATACTCCATACCTAATCCGATACGAGCGCCTGGTTTGAATTCAGAATTTTCTGAATTTTCGCCGATATAGCTGCTTAAATTTATTCCGGCTTTTACATTAAACGAAACTTGCGCAAAGGTCAAGGTGCAAATTAGTGCAAACAATGCTGTGAAAATCCCTCTTTTCATAAGAATTGTGTTTTAAATTTGGTTATCTAATTTTAGTTTAGTGGGTGCAAAGCTAAAAGATAAATTCTATTCTTTCTTCAAAAATTATCAATTTATTACTTATTTGAATCTATTGATGTATTATAGTCCTGTGCCCGTTTAACAACAAGTGAAAGCATATTTTGTTCCCTCACTTTTGAGTCAAATCTGTATCTTAGCATGCTTATATCACATTTCCTAACTAAAAAACTTGCACATAAAACAAATATTATCAACAACTTGTAACTACGCTATTTTACATACGTATCAAAATATTTTTTACTACCTATGTAAATAATTTTACATACGTATCAAAATTTATTTACATACGTACCAAAATTCAAGACTATAGGAATTCTGAAAAAACAAACGTATTTCATTCTGAACAAATGCGTTTGTTTTGATTACGAAATGCGTCTGTTTTTAGATACAAATACGTTTGTTTGTTCTATCAGGTTCACTCATTGTTTTCTCAAAAGAATACAGTATATCTTTTGAAACTTACGGTATATCTCTATCCCGAGTTTTTTGTTTTGAATTGCCACAATTGCCACACGTCATATAATCAACTATCTATCAGAATACTAAGTGTGACAATTACCCTGTTTCAATTGTCACTCAATTGTCACCAATTGTCACTCGAAAAAAAAAGTATACCTGTAAATCTGCATTTTCAATTGCCATATTGCAATAAACAAAATAAATGCGATTATCATACTATTTATAAACAACTTACAATATGGCAATTAGTATGGCAATTGATTGAATTGCCATACAGAAATACTAATTTTATAATAATCTCACCTCATCAGACAACAATCCATTCATCCAAATAAATATTTATTATGAAAAAATTACATATAGATAATCACTTCGCAATAAAATGTTAGATTTGCAGAAATACACGCTATAAATACTAGTTTATGATTTAAATAATAACTATACTCCTACGAAATAATGGGTAATGCCCTGATAAGTTTAACTTTCCTGGTATGTGTAAGTTACGAAACGATCAAGAAATAGCTCTATATGAAGAAAACAGAATAAATAAATTATAAATCTGATTCTGGAGACTTCATTAAAACACTCATTCACATCAGAAGAGGATCAGCAACCTCTGTTGTGCTGATATTTTTAAAATAACTCAAGTATGAAAAGAATTATTATTTGCTTTTTTATCACTTTTTCATCTGTAGCATGTAAAATCAATACGACAGATGATTCTCAATATTTTTCAATTCAAAAAAATGAGGATCTGAATTTATCCATTCTATCCCATAATACAGTTTTATTAAGTGAACCAACCGAAGGAATACCGCCAATAACTTCAATTAATAAGGTTTTAATAGATAATAGTTATCTATTTATTCTTGATGCCAGAAGCAGCCCATTATTGTATGTATATGATAAATCTGGTCAATTCATTACAATTATAGGTCGAGTGGGACAAGGACCCACTGAATATATGAATATTAGAGATTTTGACATTTCAGAAGATAGCATTTATATATACGATGACAGACAAAAAAGGATACAAGTATATAACTTAAATGATTTCGAATTTTCCAGATCTGTTAATTTACAATTCCGGGCCAGAGGATTTGCTTTGCTTGAAAATAAGACTATGATTTTTGCGTCTACTAAAGACTTAAACAAGGATCAAATAATAATAACGGATCTGAATGGAAACGCCAATGTGAGTTTTCTTCCATTTAAAAATAATTGCAAAGATGAAAGAGCCCGAAGTAATATATTCCAGAAAAATAAACAGGAAAGATCTATTAGCTATAACAGACCTGAAGACAATATGCTTTATGTACTTTCATTAGATGATGGTGCTGTAAAGGACAGTTTGGATTTATCCAGAGTTAACAGAAATGTTTATTACAGTACAACGCCTATAATTGTGAAAGATAAAATTATTGGTAATTTCAATTCCGAGAATATTAAATCAATATATTATATTGATAAAAGCAATCCCGCCAAATATGTCTATAATAGTCGAGAAATTGATCCGCAAAAGCAAGATTTAAAATTCTCGGAATTATTGCTTCCGGTTTGCAACCACAATAATTATATTATTTCCTATGTATCATTAGATATGATTAATGCGTTTTGTGATTTAGATAAATGTCCTGAGACAATCACAAACAACTTAAGAGAAGATGGTTTTATCCTATCATTTTTTGAAATCTAACTTTCTATTAATGCTTCTTACAACAAAAGCCAAAACTCTGTTCAGATGATAATCATACAAAAAAAGCACGACTGCAAATTACGGCAGCCGTGCTTTTTTGTTTTTGATTTATCTATATTCAGACCCAAGCCGAACCAATCAATATAAAGGAGTTTGCACCAATTCAACAAAAAGATTTGAGATTCGACGCACAACCTCTTGAACATACTTTTCTCCTTTTTCAGCTGTAGCTAAAGCCGGGTTTCCGATACCAGTGTCTTTCGTAGCTTTTGTCCAGATTCGGGGAGCCCATGCTGTACCATCTGTCAAAGATTTCACTTGGAAAGGAATTCCTTTGCCTTCTCCCGCTTTTGACAGGTCTGTAATCTCAGGATAGTAATACAACATTGCGGAGGTCTCTAACTCTCCGGCATGATCATCTTTATTCTCAAAATAGCCTGCCTGCGGTACAATAGCAAACCAATCAGTTACAGCTATAATAAAATCCGGATAATCTACTGCAAGATCTCGAATCATTGGTTTAAATGAATTCCCCCCGTGTCCGTTTACGATCACAAGTTTTCGCATTCCCTGATGATAAAGGGAAGCTACAATATCTGTCAAAACCATTTTCTGTGTTTCATACCGGGTATGAATACAAAAAGGCTCGTCTCTCTGCCCCGGGTTCTGTGCGCCAAGAGGAATTGAAGGGAGAACCATGACGTTTACTCCTTTTTCATAAGCTCTTTTAGCCGCATCAATTGCTACAGCCTGCGATAATAAACAGTCCGTTGTATAACTCAAATGCAGATTATGTGGCTCAGTAGCTCCCCAGGGTAAGACAGCTAAATCATATTTGATTTTACGGACATCGCCGTAGTTCGATTGTGTCAGATCTATTGGTATCATACAATTTTTATTTATTCGATTATTACTCTAAACGGAGCAACCGGAAGCCCTAATGTTGTTTTCAGATTGCCCTCCTGAAAGTTCTTATATAGATAACGTATTTCTTTGGGATTTGTTAAACTATCATTCCACACCTCAATACAATTCTTAGAACGCGGAATAAAACTATTCGCAGGCTTTAATTCGCCCGTTTGAGTTAAGAACTCCAATCCTTCAACGCTGCTAAATTCAGGTATGAGCCCACTATCAGCCGCATCAAAGTAAATAATATATTTATTACCTTTCTTCTCCCATTTCTGAATAGAGGGATATGATTTGGGAAGCCCTCTGACACCATATGTATTGGCTAGAGCTGAAGCAGCCAATCGCTCTCCTACTTCTTTCTTTTTCGGAGGATGAATACATGTTGGATGCCCTATATCAGTAGTTAGGATCATCTCACAATGGGGATCCGATGATTTGATTTTCCATTGTGCTTCTCTGAATTGTGGCCAACTAATTAAAGCTTCTCTTGTTGTGTTGAAAGGTGCAATCTGAGTTATATAAAAAGGGAGTTCGGGATTATGAAATAACTCTCTCCAGTTTTTCATCCAGGATGCAGATAGTTTTATATACTCCTCAGGATTATACGTATTTGACTCACCCTGATACCAGATTACCCCATTTATAGCATAATTGCGAAGAGGATGAATCATACCATTATATAAAAGTGCTCCTTTCTGATGTACTGCAGATATATCATTGACATGCTCTTTTTGCAAATGAGTTAAATCAACAGAAGATATTTCCTTTAAATAGTCCTCGCTAATCCATGTTTGAATATTAGAAGCTGACCATGCAGACTGAATCATACCAATTGGTATGTGAAGCGAACGGTAAAGTTGCATTGCAAAGAAATACCCCACAGCACTAAAATCGGCTACTGATTGGGGAGACAATGTCTGCCAATTCGCAAAAATACTATCCGATGGTAAAAGCGACGGACGTTTTTCCATCTTGAAAAGTCGTACGGGTATTTCGCTGTCGACATTTAAGATCTGATCAAAAGAATTTTCGACGGGTTGACTGGGAAAACCTTTAACCGGCATTTCCATATTCGATTGTCCGGAGCATAGCCACACCTCGCCTAACAGAACATCATTAATTGTAATCCGATTGCCTTGCTCAAAGCTTATAGAATAAGGACCTCCGGCTTCTGCGGTTGGGATCTTTACGGTCCATTTCCCATCCGTATCAACTAATACAGAAAAGGTTCTTTTAGTCCAGGAAGGAGAAATACGTACTTTTTTATTGGGTTCACCTTCACCCCATAAACAGACTTCACTATTTCTTTTCAAAACCATATGGTCAGAAATGACTGTCGGTAATTTTAGTTCTGCTTTGGCAGGTATAAATAAGAATATACCCAACAAAGCAGAAATAATTATTTTGTTTTTCATACTATAGACTTTTCGGAATTATATTGTACTCAAAGTTATCTGATTTACTTCATCTGTACGGATACCCGGTTTCAATTCTCCACCGATTATATATAGAGCAGAACCATCCGTAACCGCTCCGGCACCTGCTCTTGCTGCTTGAGGAAATGTACCCAGCAGATACCATTGATTATCTTTCAGGTTATACACATATATATCCGGATTAAACTGATACCATTCAACAGGATGCAATAAATAGTTAGTTTTATTATCCATCAGAGAATCCATCAAAATAGTTTTATTTTCTTGTTTTGCTAAAGCTATCTGACGATTCACATCTAAGGCTTCAATAAATTTAGTTCGGTTTACACCGCCTCCTATCAATAGAATGGAATCATTCATAGTAACACTAAACCCGCCAACCATTGCTAAAGGTTTATCTTCAGTAGTGGAATTAGGTAAAGAAGTCAAGACAGACCAACTATTCAGGATCGGGTCATATTGATAGACCGTATCAGACAAAACAGGAGCAATACTTTCGTTTCCTGCCTGGAAACCTCCAAGTATGATAACTTTTCCTCCTTCTGCCGGTAATAACTGAGGCTGCACTCTGCCTGCTCCGGGAAAATCAGATAACTCCATCCACCCGTTACGATTATTCAAATCCAGTGCGTAAAGTTTATTTTGAACTTTACCGTTACTGTTTCCACCGGCAACATATATTTTATTATCACTGATAGTCGCCGCAAAATTATCCATCGTTACAGGTAAAGAAATCAGTGTATCAATCTCTAATGAATCACCGAAAGTCAATGAGTAAACAGTATTAACAGCTCCGTCATTATTATTACCACCAATACAAATCCACTCGTCACCCGACACTACGGATGCCCCATAACCTAACGCAACAGGCAGTTGTCCGATCAGACTCCAGTCTTCCATATCGGGATCATACGCATAAATCGCATTATAATACTCTTTTTTTCCACCTTCAGCTGCTGGAGTGCCAGGGAAATTACATCCTCCTGCCACGACGATTGTTCCGTTTACGAATCCGGCAAAAGGTGCCGAAACACCTTTTACCGAATCATTATTCCCAATAGGAAGAGCACTTAGCTGATTAACCTGATCAACTTGCTCCAGATCTTTATCTTTAGTCGTAGTCGTACATGCAACCGTGCATGCAGCTAATGCTAATATTACTAATTTTCTCATCCTTTCAATTATTGAAGTGGTGACGTTTCAAAAGTTGATGCAGGATATCCTGCTTTATTTACCAAGTTTGCTCTTGTAAATGGTTGCCATGCATAGCGAACATATTTCGGTACTCTGACTTTTTTACTCCATACTTTGACTTGCGTTCCTGTAATTTGTGCCTGAGCCGGATAAAAAACACCCGATTCATCCGCAATTTCAAAACAAGCAGGCTCTTTTCCATCCGAAGTATTCAATCCATCAGCATAATCAAAAGATACGATTACGTGATCTTTATTAAACACTGCATTTGAATAAAGAGGTCCGGACGGTAAAACTGACTTATTATATGCCTCAAATAATGCTAAATTGGCAAAACGCTCGCCGATAACCATTTTCTGTCTCGGATGAACATCAAGAGAATCACCACGATCGGATGAAACGACCATTCCTAAACGGGAACGAGATTGTTGTAAACGTCGCTGACTATCACGAAACAATGGCCAGCTAGGTCTGTTCAAACTAGAAAGCTGAACATAATAGAACGGAAGTTCTTTACCCCAGTTACCTCTCCAACTGTCTACAAGAAGTGGAAATAGCTGTTCATGTAATTCTGTATTATTCGCATTTGATTCACCCTGATACCAAAGCACTCCCTGAATCGGGAAAGACTGCAAAGGTTTAATACCAGCTTCATATAAATA
>JBOFIZ010000469.1:0-1780 GCA_051650425.1 Bacteroidales bacterium | reverse complement strand
TTCGGATCACAACCACGTTCGAAACGGAAAGATGAATCCGTATTTAATGTATGACGACGTGCACATTTTCTCACCCATGTAGGATCGAAATACGCACATTCAAGGAAAATGTCAGTCGTTTTTTCCGTTACACCCGAGTGAAGACCACCGAAAACACCCGCGATGCACATACCTTCCTCTTTGTTGCAGATCATCAGATCATTCGCATCTAAAGATCTTTCAACTTCATCCAAAGTGATGAATTTAGTGCCTTGAGGAAGCGTTTTAACGATAATCTCGTTGCCTTTGATTTCAGCCTTATCAAACGCATGAAGCGGATGACCCGTTTCGTGTAAGATATAATTGGTAACGTCAACCACATTGTTGATCGGACGCAGGCCAATGGCTTTCAGTCTGTTTTGTAACCATTCCGGGCTTTCCTGTACGGTAATGCCAGAGATAGTAATCCCTGAATAGCGCGGACACGCTTCGGTATTTTCAACCGATACTGCAACAGCACCTTCCGTTTGTTCTTTTCCGAAAGATTCAACCGAAGGTTTAGTCAAAGTAACCTCGTATCCGTTTTTCTTTAAGTAAGCCGCAAGATCACGAGCAACACCAAAATGTGAAGCCGCATCCACACGGTTAGGTGTAATATCCACTTCAAGAACATAATCGCTCTGGATATTATAGTATTCTTTGGCAGGAGTTCCGGCTACAGCATCTGCAGGCAGAACGATAATACCATCGTGGCTATGTCCGATACCGATCTCATCTTCCGCGCAAATCATACCTAATGATTCAACGCCACGGATTTTTGATTTCTTAATCGTGAAAGAGCTGTCACCATCGTATAAAATAGTTCCAACTGTAGCAACAACCACTTTTTGGCCGGCAGCAACATTCGCTGCACCACAAACGATTTGGACAGGAGATTCTGCACCCAGATCTACCGTTGTAATATGTAAATGGTCTGAGTTCGGATGATCTTCACAAGTTAGTACGTGTCCGATCACCAGACCTTCTAATCCGCCTTTGATCGTTTGAACCTCCTCAATACCACCTGTTTCCAACCCGATAGAGGTTAGAGCGGCAGCCGTTTCTTCAGGAGAAAGTGGCAAGTTGATATAATCCTTAAGCCAATTATAAGATATATTCATAATGTTCGAATTTTTTTCAATCTGTCATCAGCGTGCGAAGATAGTAAATTTACATGATAAGATATACCCGCAAACCAAAAAATGTAAATTACAAACTGTGTGATAACGTTTGGTTTATTCTGTCAGGCAGTCTGCTCACACTGTATTTGTTACAGATTGAGTAAAGCTTTTGTTTTTTCGATTTTTTCCTCCGTCGGAAGTTGAGCATCCAGCCAGTGAATATGGAATCCGCGGCGCTCCATTCCCCGAAACCAGGTCATTTGTCTTTTGGCAAACTGATGAATAGCAACCTCAAGACCCTCGTACATTTGCTCATACGAAATTTGTCCGGTCAGATACTGTGTCATGAATTTATATTCCAGGCCATAATAGATAAGATCTTCGGGCGTGATGCCTTCGTTGAGTAAAGCCTGAACCTCGTCCAGCATACCCTCTTCAAAGCGCGTGCGAAGACGGCGCGATATTTTTTCGCGACGCAGTTCGCGGTCGATATCGATACCGATGATAAGACTTTTCAGCGGTTCAAATTCATTGATATCCGGTGATTGACTCAAATAATATTCTTCTATTTCGATGGCTCGAATAGCTCTTTTGACCGTGTCTACATCGGTCGTATTATGGAGTTTCTTGTATTTTGAAAG
>JBOFIZ010000468.1:0-1715 GCA_051650425.1 Bacteroidales bacterium | reverse complement strand
TCGAAATTATATTCACCACGTCCGAAGAACGAAAGGTAAGTTGATGATGCCTGTGAGTCGCCCCAGCTTGTCACTGAAGTTCCTGAAGACATACTTAAAAGTTTATCGTTGGATTGTCCGCGCGATGTAACGGAGAATGATTCTGCTTCATTACTTACAGCTTCCTGTCCGATTAATACATTCAAATTATGTACATCTTCGAATGTTTTTACATAATTCGCTGTATTTGTCCAGGTAAGATTTGTGTAACGGGCAAATGATCTGCCAACTACCCCTGAGCCATAATTTGGCAAATAAGACGGATTGGATTTTAGATTTACACGCTGATCCGAGAAGTCTAATCCTCCTACCGAACGAATCACCAAATCCTGAATCGGACGGATTTCTAAAAATGCAGAAGCAATAAGTTTTGCTTTGTTTACACGTCTGTCATTATTAGCCAACCACTCAAGCGGATTCTGATTAGTTCCTAACCACGATCCGTCAGAAATAGATGTCAATGATCCATCTTCTTTATACGGATTCCAGTAAGGTAACATAAAACGGGAAGCTGAAATCGGTGTTACCGTTGTATATTCTCCCTCATCTGCTTCCATCATTTTCTCATAAGAAAAAGCTGTATTTGTTCCGATTTTTAACCAGTTTGTTACACGGGCTTCTAAATTTGAACGGAAAGAGTAACGATCAAAATCCGAACCTACAGCAATCCCCTCCTGACCATAGTAAGATCCGGATATAAAGTAGTTGAATTTGTCGCTTGCGCCTGAGGCACTTAATTCGTAAGTACTAAATGGTGCATTGTTATTGAAGACAACATCACGCCAGTTGATATTGATTCGCTCCAGCGCTTCTCGGTCATAAGTACCCGGAACGCGTAAACCAATCTCCTCTTCATAGTTCAGACGCTGCGTGGTGTTCATCTGATCCCATTTACCATAAGCTAAATTAGAGAATCCGTACTGAGCACGTACATTGATCTTTCCTTTATCTCCCATTTTACCACGTTTGGTAGTGATTACAATCACACCGTTAGCGGCACGGGCACCGTAAATAGATGTTGAAGATGCATCCTTCAATACCGATATATTCTCGATATCATTCGGATTAATTGCAGAAAAGTCGTTTGCAGAGATGGCAATACCATCCAGAATAAATAATGGTGTTGTACCTGCATTGATAGAGTTAACCCCTCGGATTTGAAAGGATGCCGGAGCACTCGGCTCACCTGAATTTGCCAAAACTTGCAAACCGGTAGCTTTACCTTGTAATGCCTGATCAAAACTAGCAACCGGAACATTCTCCAGAGCATCAGCTTTAATAACCCCTACTGATCCTGAAATCGTTCCTTTTTTTCTTGTACCATAAGCTACAACCACAACCTCATCTAATGCTTGTGTGTCTTCGCTTAACACGACATTAATCACACTTTGTGATCCGACAGCAACTTCTTTGGATGCAAAACCAATGTAGCTGAATACTAATGTACTCCCCTTAGGTACATTGATCTGATAGTTACCATCCCAATCGGCTACTGTACCAATCGTAGTTCCTTTCACGACGATGTTAGCTGCAGGAATTGTTTCGCCATGGGCGTCCTTTACAACTCCTTTTACCGTAACCGAATTTTCTTGTGCCTGCATAATTGCGTGCAAAGAAGCGTGTGATTTTCCAGTCTCACTTCCTGCTGCATACAATGATCCGGTAATCAAAGGAAA
>JBOFIZ010000467.1:0-2133 GCA_051650425.1 Bacteroidales bacterium | reverse complement strand
AGGGCTAAATACGAGAAAACCCCCACAAATGACTGTGAGGGTTGTTTTGTGGTGCCACCAGGAATCGAACCGGGGACACAAGGATTTTCAGTCCTTTGCTCTACCAACTGAGCTATGGCACCGTTGTTTCTCAATTGCGATGCAAAAGTATGTGTTTATTTTTTATTCTCCAAATATTATCCGGTATTTTTTTTCTGTCAGGAGTTTAAATGCTTGTATTATAGTGGAAATATAAAATGAAAAATATTTTTTGTTTAGTGAATTATCAGGCTTGATTTTGCTTTTGTTTGTTTATTTGTGACGCATTCCTAACTTATTTGCACCTTCTTAGCTCAAAAAAAGAAAAAATTCTTTCGTTGTTTGAAAAAAGAGAATAATTTTGCGACTTGCAAAGCTTATGGTTTTCAATTAATCAACACAGAACCATTTTTTTTCAAAAAGATTATTTTAGAGAGTAATAAATACCAACTTAATTTTCAAAAATCATGATTAGAAAACTTTACTTGCCATTATTAATGGCTGTTTTAGTTGCTTTCACGGCATGTAGTAAGAAAATGGGTCCATTAAGCCCAGACATGTTTAAAGTTAACCCTTCTCCACTAGAAGTTAAAGGTGGAAAAGTTAACGCAACAATTGATGGTACGTTCCCTGAGAAGTACTTCAACAAAAAAGCTGTAGTAACAGTAACTCCGGTATTGGTGTTCAACGGACAAGAAGCTACTTCTGCTCCGATGACTTTCCAAGGGGAAAAAGTAAAAGGCAATAATAATACGATTGCTTACAAAATGGGTGGCAAATACACAATGCCTGTTTCTTTCAATTATGTTCCGGCTATGCGTAGCTCAGAATTGTTTTTAGAGTTCAAAGTAAAAGTGAAATCAAAAACTTATACTTTACCTCGCGTAAAAGTTGCTGACGGTGTTATCTCTACAGAGCAAATGTCAAGCGCAGCTAACGCTAATCCTGCAATTGGTGCAGATAAATTCCAAAGAATTATCAAACAATACCAAAGAGCAGAGATTTTATTCTTAATCCAACAAGCAAACTTGCGTAACGCTCAGTTGAATTCTCCTGAGATGATTGCATTGCAAGATTCAATGAAAGCTGCAGTTGCTGCTATCAACAAAGAGTTGGTTAACTTGGAAATCTCTTCTTATGCATCTCCTGACGGACCATGGCAGTTGAATGATACTTTAGCTAACACTCGTGAGAAAGTTACTCAAAAGTATATGCAACGCCAAATGAAAAAGGCTAAATACGATACTGAAATCGAAGGTAAATTTACAGCTGAAGACTGGGAAGGTTTCAAAGAATTGATGGAGAAATCTGATATTCAAGATAAAGACCTTGTTTTACGTGTTCTTGCTATGTACTCAGATCCTGCTGTACGTGACGAAGAAATCAAAAAAATGTCTTCTACTTTCGGTGTAATCGCGAAAGAAATTCTTCCAAAATTACGTCGTTCGAAATTGACTGCTACAATCAACTTGATTGGTAAGTCTGACGAAGAAATTGCTTCTTTGGCTAAATCAAACCCAAGTGCATTGAACGTTGAAGAACTTCTTTATGCTGCAACTTTGATCAACGCTGACAGATGGGCTATCTACCAAAAAGTAGCTGATATCTATGCTCAAGATTTCCGTGGTTACAATAACTTAGGTATGTTGGAATTCGAAGCTGGTAAATTAGACAAAGCAGAGCATTACTTCAAAAAAGCTGCTTCAATTGCTCCGACTGCTCCTGAAGTTCAAATGAACCTTGGTTTGATCGAATTAGTAAAAGGTCATAACAAAAAAGCTGAAGAGTATTTCGGTAAAGCTGCAGGTGCTGAAGGTTTGAACGAAGCTCTAGGTATTCTTTACACTCAAAACGGTGACTATGCAAACGCTGTTCGCTCATTTGCTGATGCAAAATCTAACAACGCTGCTGTTGCTCAAATCTTAGCTAAAGAATACAACAAAGCTAAAACAACTTTATCTGCTATCGAAACTCCGGATGCAACTACTTACTATTTGATGGCTGTTGTTGGTGCTAGAACTAACAATGAATCAATGGTTATCAACAACTTGAAAGAGTCTATCAAAATGAACTCGACTTTTGCTAAGTTGGCTGCTACGGATCTTGAGTTTGCTA
>JBOFIZ010000466.1:0-3578 GCA_051650425.1 Bacteroidales bacterium | reverse complement strand
ATAACTTTTAAGATCATCCATTCCGGTTTATTTCTATGTTTAGAAGCACGGAAAGATTCAACTACCTGAAGTCTTTTCAATGCTTCAGCTTTACGCTGTTGAGAACCATCTGTATTGGCTCTGTGACGCAACTCATAAGATAATGTGTCTAGATCCAGACGTTGCAACAAATCGATAAGTGCTTCTGCACCCATTTTTGCAATGAATTTATTTGGATCATTATCGTCCAGCATTTGATTTTCATATGGAAGCTCATCTAAAATATTCAGATATTCTTCTTCTGATAATAAATCAAACTTAGCAATACCATCTTGTTCCTTCAAACCTGGCTGGATAACTACATAACGTTCGTAGTAAATGATAGCATCCATTTTCTTTGTAGGCAAGCCTAAAAGGTAACCAATTTTGTTAGGTAACGAACGGAAATACCAGATATGAGCTACCGGAACTACCAATTGAATGTGTCCCATACGCTCACGACGTACTTTCTTCTCAGTTACTTCAACCCCACAACGGTCACAAACAATACCTTTATAACGAATACGTTTGTATTTACCACAGTGACATTCGTAATCTCTTACAGGTCCGAAAATACGCTCGCAGAATAAACCGTCACGTTCTGGTTTATAGGTACGATAGTTTATTGTTTCAGGTTTTAGAACTTCACCGCTTGAGTTCTCAAGAATCTCTTCTGGAGAAGCTAAACCGATAGAAATCTTAGTGAAGTTGTTTTTAACCTTATTTTCTCTTCTAAAAGCCATATACTGATGTATAAAGAGTTGATTTCTGAAAACTATAAAGCATTAAATAAAGGGATAGGAGGGGACAAGCCCTCCTGTTCCTTTTATATATGCATTTTACTCAAGATTTACACTTAAACCAAGACCTTTAAGCTCGTGTAGTAACACGTTCAATGACTCAGGAATACCTGCAGCCGGCATTGGTTCACCCTTAACAATTGCCTCGTACGCTTTAGAACGTCCGTTTACATCATCCGATTTAATCGTCAAGATCTCTTGCAAGATATGAGCTGCACCGAAGGCCTCGATTGCCCAAACCTCCATCTCTCCGAAACGCTGACCACCAAACTGAGCTTTACCACCCAATGGCTGCTGCGTAATCAATGAGTAAGGACCAATAGAACGAGCGTGCATTTTGTCTTCAACCATGTGACCCAGTTTCAACATATATGTTACACCTACAGTCGCAGTCTGGTCAAAACGCTCACCGGTACCACCATCATAAAGATAAGCTTTACCATAACGAGGAATACCTGCTTTATCAGTCCATTCGTTCAAGTCGTCTAAGTCAGCACCGTCAAAAATCGGTGTAGCAAACTTAACACCTAAATCCTTACCTGCCCATCCTAAAACAGCTTCAAAGATCTGTCCAAGGTTCATACGAGAAGGTACCCCAAGAGGGTTAAGAACGATATCAACTGGTGTTCCGTCTTCAAGGAAAGGCATATCTTCAGCACGAACAACGCGCGAAACAATACCTTTGTTACCGTGACGACCGGCCATTTTATCACCAACACCAATCTTACGTTTCTTAGCGATATAAACTTTAGCTAATTGAATGATACCTGTTGGAAGTTCATCTCCGATCGTAAGATCAAATTTCTTACGTTTTAGTTCTGCATCCAACTCTTTATATTTCTTCAAGTAATTCATGATAACTTGTTTGATAAGCTCATTTTTGTGCTCATCTGTAGTCCATCCGCTTACCTGAATACTATTATAATCAAGTTCTCTCAAATTGCGGTCTGTAAACTTAGTACCTTTTGTAATAAGCTCAACACCTAAATAATCAAGAACACCTTGTGATGCCAAACCTTCAGTCAATACAAGTAATTTATCTACCAATACTGATTTAAGTTTGTTCATCTTCAACTCATACTCTTCGTCAAGTTTAGGAAGAATAGCTTTATCAGCATTACGTCCTTTTTTAACTTTCATAGCACGAGAGAACAAGTTTGTTCCGATAACCACACCTGATAATGAAGGAGAAGCTTTCAAAGAAGCATCTTTCACATCACCGGCTTTGTCACCGAAGATTGCACGAAGAAGTTTTTCTTCCGGAGATGGGTCAGATTCACCTTTAGGAGTAATCTTACCAATCATGATATCACCCGGAACAATACGTGCACCAACACGTACAATACCTTTTTCGTCCAAATCTTTTGTTGCCTCTTCACTCACATTCGGAATATCAGAAGTCAACTCTTCCATACCACGTTTTGTTTCACGAACCTCTAGAGAGTATTCATCAACGTGTACAGAAGTAAAGATATCTTCGCGAACAATACGTTCGTTAAGTACGATCGCATCCTCATAGTTATAACCTTTCCAAGGCATGTATGCCACTTTCAGGTTCTTACCAAGAGCAAGCTCTCCGTTTTGAGTTGAATAACCTTCTGTCAGAATCTGACCTTTTTCAACACGCTGACCCGGACGACAAATCGGACGTAAGTCAATAGTTGTATTCTGGTTAGTTTTTCTGAATTTAGGGATTCTATATTCTTTCACAGAAGTTTCAAAGCTTACAAACTCTTCTTCTTCCGATCTGTCATATTTAATACGAATAACATTCGCATCTACATATTCGATAAAGCCTCCACGAGCAGCAGTAATCTGTGTACGTGAATCTTCAATCAGCTGTCCTTCGATACCTGTTCCTACGATAGGAGCTTCAGCACGTAATAAAGGTACAGCCTGGCGCATCATGTTAGATCCCATCAATGCACGGTTCGCATCATCATGTTCCAGGAAAGGAATCAAAGATGCCGCAATCGAAGCAATCTGAGTAGGAGACACGTCCATTAAGTCGACTTCATTTGGTTCTACCAACGGGAAGTCACCCTCCTGACGTGCTTTAACACGACTCTTAATAAAGCGACCGTTTTCATCCAACGGCGCATTACCTTGCGCAATGATTTTACCTTCTTCTTCTTCTGCTGTCAAGTAAGTAATCTCATTTTGGTTAAGATTAACTGTACTATCAGTAACAACACGATAAGGAGTTTCGATAAAACCAAGTTCATTAATCTTCGCGTAAACACACAAAGAAGAAATCAAACCAATGTTTGGTCCCTCTGGTGTTTCAATCGGACACAAACGACCATAGTGAGTATAGTGAACGTCACGAACCTCAAATCCGGCACGATCACGAGAAAGACCACCAGGACCTAAAGCAGACATACGACGTTTGTGAGTCAACTCTGCCAGAGGATTCGTTTGATCCATGAACTGAGACAAAGCATTTGTACCGAAGAAAGAGTTGATTACAGACGAAATTGTTTTCGCATTAATCAAATCAATCGGAGTAAACACCTCGTTATCGCGAACATTCATACGATCACGAATCGTACGCGCCATACGAGCCAAACCGATACCGAATTGGTTGTAAAGCTGTTCACCGACAGTTCTTACACGACGGTTACTTAAGTGGTCAATATCATCCACAATCGCTTTTGAATTGATCAATTCGATCAAATACTTAATGATAGAGATGATATCTTCTTTTGTCAAAACTTTAACGTCCGAATCAATGTTCAAATTTAATTTCTTATTGATTCT
>JBOFIZ010000465.1:0-1315 GCA_051650425.1 Bacteroidales bacterium | reverse complement strand
ACATAATCACCCAGTTCAAACTGCATTAACTCTTTCAGAGACAAAGCCAGTTTCCCGTTTTTAGCTTTATCGCTTTTCAGGTTGTATTTATGGAAACGATCAAATATCTGGTGATCGGTAAAGAAACACGCTTTCAGTTTCTTATCAACAAATCCCTCATGTAAGGTATGCTCAATGGTTTGAAAAACCAGCTCTTTTCCTTTTTCTTTAAAAATCGCCTGCAAGCGCTCCCCCTGCTTCGGACTCTCTGTAAGCAGATAAATCTGAAATCCCTGATCGATGGCATCCGAAAAGGCACGCATTACCAAATCAAAGTTTTTATGAAATACAGGTTGCGGCGAGGTTTCCAGTAAAATCTTAGCCGTCTTATCATGAGCGAAACTATGTGTCCCGAATTCGATACGACGAAAGCTTAGTAGCTCTTTACGAAAAACTTTTGGATCGACAATCTTATGCACAACTCCTTTATCATAGTCTTCCGACTGCAATGCCTGATCCGACAATCCGTCCTCACAAATCGCATTCACTTTATCAGCTATATAAGCCAGATTCTTTATAGCCAGACAAGACTCCGAAGGTATAAATTCAAGAAAAGAGATTCCTCCCCCTTCTTTCTGATTCAAATTGGAAACTACAGATATCTGATCCACTTTTTCACGTGAAAGCTGACTCTCTATATCGAAAGTACGGATACTCTCAATCTCTTCACCGAAGAAATCAATCCGGTAAGGATATTCGTGCGAAAAGGAGAAAACATCCAGAATACTTCCCCGTACTGCATATTGTCCCGGTTCGTACACATAATCGACACGTTCAAAACCATATTCATATAACGTATCGGCAACGAACGTACTTTCTATATGTTCTCCTGTTTTTATACGGATCGTATTCACCTGAAGCATTTGTTGCGAAACGACCTTTTCAGCCAATGCTTCGGGATAAGTAACAATAAACAGATTCTCATCTTTTGACTGAATACGGCTCATCACATCCGTTCTTAAGATCGCATTCGCCGGATCTAACTGTGCATACTTAATCGCACGTTTATAAGAGGATGGAAAAAACAACAAATCACTCTCTCCGATCAATTGTTGTAAATCATGATAAAGATAACCCGCTTCTTCCTCATCATTCAAGATGAAAAGAACCGGTGATTTATATGATTTGTACATCGACGCAAAGTAAAAAGCAGCTGAAGAGCCATTCAACCCTTCTAAATAAAAGTTCTCATTTCGCTTTTCTGTCAAAATTTTTCCGACTTGCGAAAAAGTTTCATTTTTTTTATATCGTTCAAATAATTCTCCGATTGTCATAA
>JBOFIZ010000464.1:0-2095 GCA_051650425.1 Bacteroidales bacterium | reverse complement strand
TAGATCCGAACTTAGAAGGTTCTGAAACTGATATTAAGTACTGGTTTTTGGATGATAATACAGTCGTTTTTCAATTTCTGGCTCCTGGCCAGAATTGGCGTATTGAAGAAACCTGGGTGCGGGTTAATAATCTGAAGAGATAAATAGTATAAAAAGAAAAAGAGCTGTCAGTAAAGTTAAGACTTTCAGACAGCTCTTTTTTATGGTTTAAATCAGAAGAATCAAATTCCTAATGATTTCATTACTTCAAGGATTTTAGCATCTGCGGCAGCATTTGCAGCATCGTAGTCTTCTCTGGACTTAAGAGTTCCTGCTACTTCGATATAGAACTTGATTTTAGGTTCAGTTCCCGAAGGACGTACAGAAACTTTCGTTCCGTCTTCAGTGAAATATTGAAGTACGTCAGAAGTTGTAGGCATATCCAAAGTGAATGTTTCCTTTTCGATCAGGTCAGTACCTTTCAAGGTAGAGAAATCTTTCATGATTGTAACTTTCGAACCTGCAATTTCCTGCATTGGGTTTTCACGGAAGTTTTTCATCATGCGTTGAATTTCTTCAGCACCTGACTTTCCTGTTCTCACAACTGAGATACCTTTTTCTTTGCGGAAACCATATTCAAGATAAATATCCTGAATCATTTCATACATTGATTTACCATTATCCTGAGCCCATGCAGCAATTTCAGCCATTAATGAACAAGCAGAAACAGCATCTTTGTCACGAGCAAAGCTTTCAGCAAGGAATCCAAAACTTTCTTCTCCACCACCAATGTAATGTTTTTTACCTTCGTTCTCACGGATCACTGCTGCAATCCATTTGAATCCTGTGTAACAATCATACATTTCGATGTTGTTGCGGTCAGCAATCGTTTTGATTAATTCTGTTGTAACGATAGTTTTAACAATGTATTCTTTACCTGTTAAACGACCTGTTTCTTTGTAACGTTGCATTAGATAGTTCAAGAAAATAAGCACGATCTGATTACCATTAACTAAAACGAATTCGTTTTTATCATTACGTACAGCAATACCAATACGGTCAGCATCCGGATCGGAAGCCATAACTAAGTCCGCTCCTGTTTCGTATGCTTTTTTGATTGCCATATCCAATGCTGCTGGTTCTTCCGGATTTGGAGAAGCTACAGTTGGGAAATTTCCGCTACTGATATCCTGCTCAGGTACATTGATAATATGTTCGAAACCATAATTGCGCAATGAATCAGGAATTAATTTAACACCTGTTCCGTGGATAGGTGTATAAACAATTTTCATTGATTTTTGACGCTCGATAGCTTCAGGAGACAATGATAAAGTTTTGATAGCAGCTAAGAATGCATCATCAACCTCTTTTCCGATAATTTGAATCAATTCTTTGTTGCCTTTGAATTTGATTTCTTTCGGATTGCGGATTTTATTAACTTCTGCAATCGTGTTTTTATCATGAGGAGCAATCATTTGAGCTCCGTCATTCCAGTAAGCTTTATATCCATTGTATTCTTTCGGATTATGCGAAGCTGTGATAATTACACCACTCTGACAACCGAAGTGACGAATAGCAAATGAAATTTCCGGTGTCGGACGCATATCTTCGAAAAGATATACCTTGATACCGTTAGCCGAGAAAATATCAGCAACAGTTTCAGCAAATAAGCGGCTGTTGTTACGCACATCGTGACCAACAACTACGCTGATTTCCGGAAGATCGGAAAATTCTCTTTTTAAGTAGTTCGCCAAACCTTGAGTTGCTGCACCTACTGTGTATATGTTCATGCGATTTGAGCCAATACCCATGATACCACGAAGTCCACCTGTACCGAATTCTAAATCTTTATAGAAAGATTCGACTAACTCAGTTTTGTCTTCGCTGTCAATCATACGTTGAACTTCTCTACGACACTCTTCGTCGTAAGCCTCGCCCAACCATAGTTGAGCTTTAGAAGTTACTTCTTTCATTAATGCGTCATTATTCATAGAAGAAGCTTTTATTAATTGAATTTTAGGTTTAGAATTTGCAAATTTATAATTTAAAATGTAACCTTCAATCTATCTCCTGTATCTTTAACAACATTTCGGTAATAATCTTCCGAGTAACCTGC
>JBOFIZ010000463.1:0-1386 GCA_051650425.1 Bacteroidales bacterium | reverse complement strand
GACACGAAAGAACCTGAGAATACTTGCAACTAAAAAATAATTATGTAAGTTTGCAATTCAGAAGAACTGTAATGTACAGATTACAGATCCAACCTTCAATGAAACTTAAACAACAAAAACAGATATGATGAACGCTATTAAGGAGCGTCTTTCCAGATTACGTGCCTTTATGAAAAAACACGAGCTGGAAGCTTTTATAATACCAAGCTCGGACGCACATATTAGTGAATATACTGCTGAACACTGGCAGACGAGATCATGGATCTCAGGTTTTACCGGATCTGCCGGTACCGTTGTGGTGACAAATGACAAAGCGGGATTATGGACTGATTCGCGTTATTTCCTTCAAGCTGAACAGGAACTTGACGGAAGCGATATCGATTTATATAAATTGGGAAACTCTGATACTCCTGACATAATCGATTTTATTTCATACCGTGTTGACAAAGGGGCGAAAGTAGGTATAGATGGCGATGTATTTACAGTAAATGAAGTACGCAAAATGAAGTTGGCCTTAGATAAAAAAGGTATTGAAGTCGTTGCTGACAAAGATCCTTTTGATGAGCTATGGCTGGACAGACCAACACTCCCGAAAGATCCGATCTTTGAACTACCGGATATTTTCGCCGGAAACAATGCGGAAGATAAGATTAATGCGATTGATGAAATCCTGCAGCGTGAAGGTGCAAATTGCACAATACTCACTGCTCTGGATGAAATTGCATGGACTTTCAATATAAGAGGAACGGATGTAGAACATAATCCGGTGGCTATTGCTTATGCTTTTATTTCGAAAGAAGAAAGTATTCTCTTTATAGAACTAGACAAGCTGACTGAAGAACTAAGAGAATCTTTACATTCTCAAAATATCAGTTTTGCCGACTATCATAAATTCGGAAGCTATTTATCTAAACTGGACAGTAAAATGACTGTTTTGGTAGATCCGAATAAAACAAACTATAATCTCTTTGAGATGATCTCCGAAGAGTGCCTGGTTATTGAGGCTCCTTCACCGGTTACATTACTGAAAAGCGTTAAAAACGACACTGAAATCGAAGGATTCAGACGCGCTATGGTAAAAGATGGTGTGGCTTTGACCCGTTTCTTTATCTGGCTGGATCAGAATATTGACAGCGAACAACTGACAGAGCATTCAATCAGTGAAAAGCTACTTGAATTCCGGGAAGAACAGGAGTTATTCTTTGGTACAAGCTTTGCTACGATTGCCGGATTTAAAAGCAACGGTGCAATTGTCCATTATCGACCAACCCCTGATAATTCATCTGTTATTTCCCGTGACAGCTTTCTGCTACTGGATTCAGGCGGACAGTATTTTGATGGTACAACCGATATAACAAGAACTACGGCATTAGGTGAGGTCAATGA
>JBOFIZ010000462.1:0-2019 GCA_051650425.1 Bacteroidales bacterium | reverse complement strand
ACTTGGGCAACAGGTATTCGTGTGAATTTCTAATTCGTATTCATACGACTTGATAATTATTTCAAAAACAACTATCTAAAAGATAAACAGATCTTTTAAAAAATTAGATTCAAATGAAAAATTATAAATCATATATCTCGGCTTTAGCTGTCCTGACTCTGGCATCTTGTGATCCTATGCACGATGTTTACGAAGAATTGGATAAAGATAAATTACCGGTAAACAACAAGATTGAATATACGTTGACAGCTGATGACTACACAAATATTAGTAAACAAGCATTAGCGATTGCTGAGAATGCTGCTGATACTGCATTAGCAAAAAGTATAGCATCGAAGCAAGCGTTCAATGAAACTTTTAAGGCTCCGGAGTTTGTTCCTGCATTGTTGACTAAAATGTATCCTCAACTTGGGTTTACATCAACTGCTCAGATGACTTATAACGTAACAGAAAATGTTTCTGAAAATGTTTTGAAACTAGAAGGTTTGGTTAACCAACCGTTGGTTCTTGCAGACTATCAGGCAGTAATCGGTGAAGGTTCAGATATGGACTTTTTCAGTCCGTTATATCCTGCTGAATCGAATTTACCAAAAGCGGTAGCAGCTAAGTTTGCTGATGTAACAGAAAACGGAGTATATTATACGCAATATGATTATATTACTTCGGATCCGGTTAAGGAATCAACAACTGTTTCATTAGTTAATGAAGGATTTGAAGGAGTTGCAGATAAATCTTATGATGTTCCGGGATGGACTAATGTTGCTACGGAAGGTACATATAGATGGCAGGTTAGAACATATGGTGGAAGACAATATATGCAATTTTCTGCTTATAAAGCTGAAGGTGCTACAAAAGGATGGATGGTATCTCCTGAATTAGTTATTGCTAACGGAGATAATCCAACTTTCTCTTTTGATGTTCAGGTAAGAAATAATACACAAAAGCATGAAGGCTTACAAGTATTGATTTCTGAAAACTTTACAGATAATGTAGAAACTGCAACATGGACTGATATTTCATCTGAATTGAATTTACCTGTAGGAGAAACTGCTGGTGCATTCGTGAAAATTGAATCAAACTTTGCTAAATATGCAGGTAAAACAATTCATATTGCTTTCTTGTATACGGGTAATGGTACAACAGATGCTACAGCTACTTATCAAATTGATGATATCCAATTAGGAGAAGAAAAGATTTCTTACATCAATCCTGTTTATACAAAAGAAGTACTTGTAGAACGTTACAATGGAAACTGGTCAGTTTATAAATATGGTACAGTTGTATCTGCAGATGATTATGTAACAATGGGTGCTAAAGGCTCATTTAAAGATCAGGCAACAGCAGACGCTCTTCTTCCTGTATTTATGGGTAAAACTTATCCTTATGCGAAAGAAGGTGAAACACGTACAGTTGTTTATAAAGTAGGTTCTACTCAAAAAGTGGATGAGTTTGTGTTTACAAACGGAACATTTGTTTTGAATAACTGGATTGAAACAGTTACCGAGCAATATGTACAAGACGGAAGTAAATGGATTTTTGATCCATCAATTAAATTTGATTTGTCAAAAGATGATTATGCAATTATCATTAAATGGGTTCAGGCAAACAAAGCTCCATATATGGATCCTAAATATGATAACTCAGAATACTATTTCGGAGCAAGCTCACACTATGGTAACTTTAACCAGACTCCGGTTAAATTAGTTGAAGCTGATGAACGTGGTGATAATGAATTTGCAGGAAATGATATGGCTAAAGTAATGGAAGCACGTATGAAAGTATGTTTTGCAGACGTTTTATTACCAGTGAAATATGCAGATTTGTCTCCATTAAACGGTATTGATACTTACATAACTCCTTCATATATTGTATATGATGGAGCAAATACAACTTATTCAATGAAATTTAAATTAGTTGGAAAAGGTAAGTTTGAATATGTAGAAGGTCCTATCAAAAAATAATAAAGGATTTGATTGATTGAGAAGGGGAAGGGTTAAAAAGACTCTTCCCCTTTTTCTT
>JBOFIZ010000461.1:0-1010 GCA_051650425.1 Bacteroidales bacterium | reverse complement strand
GTGTCACCCGAAAGAAGTAAGGAGAGTAACACGCGAAGTGCTACTCCGTGTGTTACGATCAGTACATGCTCGTCCGTTTCACTATACAATAAGTCCTGAAGAAAAGATGAAAGCCTCTCTCCCATCTGTTCGAACGACTCTACATCATCGGGATAATTAAAGCTTGTCCTGTCCTCCGGAAATTTCATTCCCTGAAAACTTCCGAAGTAACGCTCACGCAAACGCTTATCTTCAATCAACCTTACCGGACTTTGCTGCATTTCACAAATCAATCGTGCTGAATCTACAGCTCTTTTCAGATCACTGGTATAAATGATATCAAACGTTTGAGCGCTTAAATTCTCACCAAGTACCTGCATTTGTGCAATACCTTTTTCAGTCAGTGTTCCCGGTGTTTGTCCCTGACAGATGTTTTCTATATTCTCAATGGTTTGTCCGTGGCGTACTAACCAAAGTATCTTTTTGTTTCTCATATTGATTCTTATGTTCATCTAATCGTTTTCCCGAAACCGGATAAATCACAGGTTTATCTGACAGCGGGTTGCTTCCGACCAATACGATTGTCTTATACACCTCCTCAATATGCTCATAAGTCAATACATCCGTTGGCGTACCAGCCCGATAAAGACTTCCTTTCTTCATCAGAAAAAGGTCCGAACAGTATTCGCTGGCCATATTAAGGTCATGAATGATCATCACGATCGTTAAGCCTGTCTCTTCATTCAGCTTCTGCAGCAAATTCAAAATCCGGATCTGATGTGTAATATCCAGATGCGAAGTTGCTTCATCCAGCAAAAGTACTTCCGGCTCTTGTGTCAGCGCCAAAGCTATGGATGCCATTTGTTGCTCTCCTCCGCTCAATTCGGTAATCTGTTTCTCACGCAGATGCTCAATACCTGTAAGTTTTATATAATAATCAGCTATCTCATTATCATGTTCGGAATAATAGAACTGAAACATCTTCCGATACGGCATCCTTCCCATTAGTACATATTCTCCGACTGTCATCG
>JBOFIZ010000460.1:0-4132 GCA_051650425.1 Bacteroidales bacterium | reverse complement strand
ACAGCTTTCGGGTGATGTCCTGTCTGATCACCTAGTGACCGGATTAAGCTAATCTACTATGATTCGATTAAGCAGCAAGAGCGTAGTTATTTTCGCCAGTTAAATTTTTGAAGTCTGAGATTAAAGAGCCAGGCTACAAAGCTCTGCATGCTTACATATCTTTTCTACTCGCTGTCAAATCCAGACATCCCCATAAATCAGATATGTGCTGCAAAAATAATGAATTATTGGATATCTCCTATTGTCAGCTCACTATTTTTAAATAAAAACACACAATTACCACCCACAATCTTTGATTTCCTCAAAAAAGAGACCGGATTAACACATATTCAAATGTGAAAACCCGGTCTGCTGTATTCTGATTGTATAAACTATTTTACAATAGCTCCTCCAACTGTTTTTTTAGTTTTGGATCAGATGGTCTTTTTGCATAGGCATCAACAATCCGTCCTTCTTTATCGACAATAAGTATGCGAGGTACACCTTTTATCAAATACTCCTTAACTACAGGTGATCTGAATCCGCCTGGTAAATTCAAATTCAGTGTTTCATCCCCTTTCTTTGCAATGAAATCTTTCCACGCCTGGATCAATCCTTCTCCTGTATCTAATGACAATGAAATAAACTGAATATTCTTATCTTCCATGTCACGAGCAATTTTTTCCAGATGTGGCATCTCTGCCTTGCACGGAGAACAACCCGTAAACCAGAAATCGACCAAAACTACTTTACCTTTATAGTCAGACAAGCGATACTCTTTTCCATTTATATCATTTGCCACAAAATCAGGAGCGATTGTACCGCGTGAAACCGGTTTATTTTGCTCAGTCAGTTTTGCATATTTCTCTTTTATATCAGACAGAACCGCTTTATCTGAATCTGTCTTTATATACTTTTCTGAAATAGCCAGATAAGTAGCATAATCATTTGAAAAGCCTTTATGCAAAGTATTATTTAATATCTGAAGCAGAAAAGCCGAACGCACATTTTCATTTTTTATACGTTGAGCATATAAATCCAGGTATTCTTTTGTAGAAACCGGAATTACACCATCTCTTTCCATTTGTTCAAATGCCATTTCCATAGCCATCCACCACTTAGGCACCATAACTATCTCGCCTTCTTCAAATGTAAGATCCTTCAGAAACGAATAATACTCCGGAGCCAAATCCGGTGTTTCGTTTCTAAAAGCCACAGCATTTACAGGACCTTCAAGACGCAAACGCATATCTGTATACTTGTACATTGCTTTTTGCAAACGCTTAAAATCGTCTGAAAAATCTGTTGCATCGACACGTTCATTCAGTCCCTTAACCTCTGCATCACGAGCCTTGATCCAATCCGACGAAAATTGTTTTGGTTCATTCTTACCATAGCCTAAATACTTATATGTATTAACATATTGATTTTCTGCCACGTTATCTCCTTTAAAAAGAATTGAATCTCCCGAATTTTCCAGAATTACATTAGCTCCGGCATTGATATAAATTGTATAGTAGCGTCCTTCCGGAGTAATATAGGTATAATGCCCTAACTTATCCTTCTCTATATCAAAAACAAATTCTTTATTTGCGTTACGTTCAATCTTCTTGTATCCGGACTCTCCTTCTTTTGCAAAAGTTGCAGTCTCTTCTACTCCGCCTCTTTTAATAATACGGGCAACCGTTTGCGAACTCAATACGGATGTACTGATTTGAAGCAATGCAAATGCCAGTATTGAAATTTTAATTTTACTCATCTTATTTACTATTCTGTATTAAATTAGGATTACTCTCCATTGCCTCAATCGAAAATGGCAAAATATACAAATGAGAAGTAGGCTCAAGTTTATATTCTACATCACGAATTGTTTTCTTTAATGTACGGCGATATTCAGGAATTACCGTATAACGTTTTGCGTCAAAGAATGTATTGGATGTCAGTATTAACTCCATACGTCTTTCATTGACTACCAACTGACGTGCTTCAGCTGCATCTTTCGCTGTAACAGGAACCATCTCTCCTGCACGGAATCTGTATTCTCTCAGTGCATTCAGCCAGTTTACAGTCTCTGAAACATTCCCCATACGGGCATAACATTCTGCAATAATCAGATATACCTCCGACAAACGAATTCCTGCCGAATTCCATCTTACTTTATTATAAGTTCCGAAACACAAAGATCCCGGCTCTACAGAAGGATGAGGACGAACTGTTTGTAAAAACAACTGTTTTCTTAAATCCTTTTCATCAAATAAATCAACGACATCTTTAATGACGTGTGTCATATCAGGAGATAACTCACTTATTCCATGTGCATGAAAAATGCATTCCGGCATATCCATATCAATTACAACATATGGATCCTGTATTTTTGCATCTGCATAAGACTCCAGATCCCATAAGGCTACATCATAATCCATAACCTTCAGAGCTGCATCTAAAGCTGCCTGCAATTCACCCTTGAATAAATGCACCTTTGCTTTCAATGCATAACCCATAGATTTCCCCGGACGATAAACATTTTCTCTGCGTGCAGGAAGATCATTAATCGCTGCCTCAATATCTTGCTGAATGAAATCATATACTTCCTGTACAGTACTCTGCCCCGGTATTTCCTCCATATTAAACTCCTTACGCAAAACAATCGCACGATCAGAAGCAGCTGTAGCCGGATCATAAACTTTCGCGTAAACATTTACCAGATGGAAATAACTAAACGCACGAAGTAATCGTGCCTGCGCTTTGGCTTTAATTCTTATTTCATTCGAACCTTGCGCATCATCAATCCCATCAAGTAAAATATTATATTGAGCTATGCGCTTATATACATTATTGTATAACTGATCTGATTCAATAATTTTATAACGATCAAAATTCTCATCCCATAGAAAACTTGCAGAAGGTAGCTGATATTTATATGACAATACTTCATCCATTTTATAATGAATCGCTTCTTCCGGCAAATACATAAACCCACTTACATCGTAATTGGGTTTAAACGTTTCGATCAAACCATTATAATCTTCTACGGTCTCAATAATCGAATCACCTTTAGGTACTATATCCAGATAGTTACAGGCTGTAGCACTTAATAGAATTGATGCTACTGATATATATTTTATTAATTTCATTACTTAATCGTTTTGGAATTAAAAACTAACGTTTACACCAAACGTATAAGTTGGCATAATTTTATTATATCTCGATCCTCCATTTTGATCATGCGCTTCCGGATCAATACCTTTATCATTAAAGGCTATATAAAACGGATTATCAACCTGTGCACGAAGCACTGCTGTTTTAAACCCTATTTTCTGCAGAAAACTTTGAGGAACATTATAATTCAGACCGATATTTCGTGCACGAATATATGACGCCGAAAGAATATGTTCATCTGCAAATTTCCAATGATCCGCACGATTCGGGTCTTGTCCGTATTTATCAATAGACGGTATAGATCCCTGATTGTCCGGAGTCCATCTATTTGCTAAGTCGCCATGAATTGCTCCACCACCAACTCCCTGATAAAGGGGCATTACATCGTTACGCATACTGTGTCCTGTATAGTAAACAAAACGTGTAAACAGCTCAAGATTCTTATATTGAACTGACAAATTCAACATACCCTCCCACTTTGGACTTAATTGTCCTACAGCATAAATCGCATTGATATTACGAACCGGATCATTGCTTACCGGATTTCCATTTTCGTCAAATACGATCGGATCACCGACTCCGTTTAATCCTCCATATTTATATGCATACATTGTCCCGCGTGAAGTTCCTGACAAATAATATCCACTTGGGCTTCTTAAAAGATCCAATGCATTGGTTGGTTCGAAATCAATCTTTTCAATTTCATTCTTATTATGAGCAGCTGTCAATTGAGAGGTGAATCTCCAGTCTTTCGTTTTAATCCAGTCATAAGATGCGCTGAATTCAACACCTTTATTTGACATAGCTCCATTATTAACACGTCCCTGAGGGAATCCCATAGAAGGATCATAACGTTTTGGTGCAAGCAGGTCCGAGCTATAACGTTTATACACATCCATTGAAGCATTCAGTCGGTTCCATGCTGCGAAATCGATACCAAAGTTAAACGTTGATGTTTTTTCCCAACGCAATAATTTGTTCGGAGGTGTCATAA
>JBOFIZ010000459.1:0-11175 GCA_051650425.1 Bacteroidales bacterium | reverse complement strand
GGCCTTCTTTGCCTTATCCGCTGGCTAACGCTACGGGTGCTATGTGGAATAATAAGATTTATCTGGCAGGAGGACAGAAGGAGCTTACGAATGGGGAATCCTCAAGTTCTTTTCTGGTACTTGATTTGAATAAAACCCGTCCGGAATGGAAGGAGTTGCAAAGCTGGCCGGGAGATTCACGGGGTTATGCCGTGAGTGCAATCCAGAGTAACGGATCGGATCATTGTTTTTACCTATTCAGCGGCCGTACATTTAATAAAGATAGTGTGCGCGTGCTGACAGATGGCTTTGAGTATAATATCCGGTTGAATAAATGGAAAAAACTGAATGGCTCTTTTCCGGTGATGGCAGGGACGGCTGTAGCAACAGGAGCTAACCATATCTTGTTTTTCGGCGGAGTGCCTACTCTGATTCCGGCTTCAGCAGATCATCCGGGATTTGATAATTCCGTAAGAGCTTATCATACGATCACAGAAACATTGATGCAACGTCCTCAGACGTCTGTAACAATCCCCGTAACAACCAATGTGACAGTTCGAAATAATAAATTTTATATAGGCAGCGGAGAAATCAGACCTGGCGAACGCACCCCGCAAATTCTCATCGCCCAGATAGAGAACTTTGAACGCAGCTTCGGTTGGTTAAATATTGTGGTGATCATTCTTTATTTCGCAGCACTTTCTTATATAGGTATTTATTTTTCTAAGAAACAGAAAACGACCGATGACTATTTTAAAGGTGGGGGTCGTTTGCCCTGGTGGGCTGTCGGTCTGAGCATTTTCGGTACGACACTGAGTGCGATTACTTTTATGGCTATTCCGGCAAAATCATTTAGCTCGGACTGGAGTTACATGCTTATGAATGCAGGGATTCTTCTCGTTGTACCAATTATCCTTTACTTATTTATTCCTTTCTACAGAACGTTAGATGTAACGACTGCTTATGAATATCTGGAGAAACGATTCAATAGTGCGATCCGGGTGATCAGCAGTGTGGCGTTTATCTTATTTCAGGTCGGCCGAATGGGAATCGTAATGTTTTTGCCTGCTATTGCATTAAATGTAGTTACGGGTATTGATATACGTATGTGTATTATGGTAATGGGTGTGTTAAGTCTGATTTATACAATGATCGGTGGTATCGAAGCTGTAGTCTGGACAGATGCGCTGCAGGTGGTTGTGCTTTTAGGTGGTGCCATTCTGGTAGTAATTCTTATTGCGACATCAACACCTGATGGTCTGTCCGGTATTCTTAGAGAAGCCTCGGAACATAATAAATTTGATCTTGGATCCATGAATTGGGATTTGCGGCAATCGACAATCTGGACCGTGCTGATAGCTTCATTCTTCACAAACCTGACAACTTACGGAACAGATCAGACACTGGTGCAACGATATATGACAACAGCTACGGAACAAGAAGCCAGAAAGAGTGTGCTTACGAATGCCGTGATGACTATTCCGGCAACGATTCTTTTCTTTTTTGTCGGTACAGCTTTATACGTTTATTATCGCCATTTGCCTCAGGATTTAAGTCTGACGATTACGGACGGGGATGCTATTCTGCCGTGGTACATATTTACAGAATTGCCGCAAGGGTTAGCCGGACTGCTTGTTTCGGGTATTTTCGCTGCTGCGATGTCAACTTTGAGCAGTAGTATGAATTCGGCTGCAACTGCTTATGTAACGGATATTCATGATAAATTCTTCAACCAATCACAAAAACAGGCATTAAGAACGGCAAAACTGGCGACCTGCGTTTTGGGTCTTCTGGGAATCGTGTTTGCTTTGATGATGGCTACATGGGAAGTGAAGTCCATGTGGGATGAGTTTAATAAGATTCTGGGAATCATATTAGGAAGCTTAGGCGGACTGTTTATGCTGGGTATGATTACGACACGGGCGAATGCCAAAGGAGCTTTACTGGGATTGGCAGGAAGTGTAGTCATACAGTTATTTATCGTACAATATGCTTTTGTGCATTTGCTGTTGTTTGCAGCAACAGGCTTTATTTCCTGTTTTGTGCTGGGCTATCTGTTCAGTCTGTTTTTCCCTGATGAGAAAAAATCAATTATACAATACACAATTTTTAAACAGAAATAATTTTCAAATGAAAAATTATCAAAGAATGGAGGGAATGGTAGCTGCTACCTTTACTCCGATGGATGCGAACGGAGAAATTAATTATGCAGTTATAGAGAACTATGCCGAATGGGCTGCCAAATCTAAGTTTGCAGGTGTATTCGTTTGCGGTACGACTGGCGAATCACAGTCACTGACTTTAGAGGAGAGAATGCTGATTCTGGAAAAATGGATCGCATGTGCGGCAGGAAGATTCAAAGTAATCGCACACGTGGGAAGCAATTGTCAGAAGGATGCGATAGCATTGGCTGCACATGCGGCAAAGAAAGGGGCAGATGCGATATCGTCTATTGCTCCAAACTTCTTCAGACCGGGAACGGTAAAAGATTTGGTTGATTTCTTTAAACCAATAGCCGCTGCTGCTTCGGAATTGCCATTCTACTACTACAATATGCCGTCAATGTCAGGAGTATGTTTGTCTGTGGTTGACTTTTTGAAAGAAGGTTCAAAGGTAATTCCTAATCTGGTCGGAGTTAAATTCACACATAACAACCTGATGGAAATGGGAGAGTGTATTGCTTTTGAAAACAACCGATTCGAAGTGCTGCATGGATATGACGAAATTCTGATTGCAGGTCTGGCCTTCGGTGCAAAAGCCGGAGTAGGAAGCACATACAATTATATTCCGAATGTTTACAGAGGTATTTTTGAAGCAATGAAGGAAAATAATGTTGAAAAGGCTCGCCAGTTACAGGAAATCTCAATAAAAGTAGTAGAGATTATTATCAAATATGGCGGAGGTGTTCGCGGAGGAAAAGCGATAATGAATCAGATCGGAATCGATTGTGGTTCATGCAGATCTCCTTTTGCAGCATTTACAGAAACAGAATATAAAGCATTAAAAGAAGATCTGGAAAGAATCAACTTCTTCTCACTATAAAAAAAAGAAGGGAGAGTTAAACTTTGGCCGGCTTATGCTCTCCTCTTCTTTCGAGTATTAATTATTAAACACTACAAAGATGCGAAAAATTAATCGTTTTCTATTTCTATTTGTCGCATTCTTGCTGTTTTTCGTGAATTCAGTTACGAGTTTGGCACAGCAAGCAAACAAAACGGCAGACTTCGAGATTTCAGGGATTGTGAAAGATAACTTGGGAGAACCTGCACTCGGAGCAACGATTATGGTCGAAAATACCACAATCGGGACAACAACAGACTTTGATGGAAAGTTTAATCTGAAAGTTCCGGCGAAGTCAACCATAAAGGTTTCTTACATCGGATATAATCCTCAGGTGGTAAAAATCACAGATAAGAAGTTCTATGAAATCATCCTTCAGGCTTCTTCTATCGCTTTAGATGAAGTTGTAGCCGTAGGGTATGGTACGCAATCGAAAGCAACCATTACAACAGGGATTGCCTCTGTGAAGAAAGATGAATTAAAATCAGGCGTATCAGTTTCTCCGTTAAATAACCTACAGGGGAAAGTGGCGGGATTGGATATTCGCCAGACAACCGGACAACCGGGGGCGACTCCGACAGTTCTGATTCGTGGAGGATCGACAAATCCGGGTAGTGATAATCCGTTGTATGTGATCGACGGGGTAGTGCGCCAAAATATGAACGGAATCAATGCAGAAGACATAGAGTCAATGGAGGTATTGAAAGATGCTGCATCTGCCGCTATCTACGGAGCAAAAGCTGCAAACGGGATTATCCTGATCACAACAAAACAAGGTAGCTCTAATAATGGGAATGCTGTTGTTTCGGCGGCTTACAGAATGGGTGTTGAACGTATCAGAAAGCATTATCCGTTTACGAATGCACGTGATTATATCTGGGCATCGCGTCTGGCAGGATCTAAAGGTATCAATGATGCAAATATTGCGGGTCGTCTGGATGGAGGTAATTATCCGTATTCAACCGGTAATATCAGATATAAAAACGGGAATTTACAAGGATATGGTTATTCACGTTTTACGACCGAGTATCTGGATGATCTGATCGGGAATATGGGACAGGATTATGTAAGTAATCTCTTGAATAATCAGGGATATGAAACCATGATTGATCCATACTCGGGAAGAGAACTGATCTTCAAGGATAATAATTATCAGAAAGATGTTCTGTTCAAAACAGGAGTAACACATAACTACGATGTGAATGTATCGGGCGGTACAGATAAAGCAAACTTCTATATCAGTGCCGGATATATCGACTCTGAAGGTATGGTGCTTGGAACAGGATATGATCGTTTGAGTCTGACAGCAAATGGTGGTTACAAGCTGCGCGATAATGTGAAATTAACAATGGGCTATAAAAGTGCGGTGATTTCAAATAAAGGAACAGACCAGACAAGTACAGGTACGAGCACGTTAGATCGGTCATCACGTTATCCGACTACCTTCCGTTTATATTATGATGACGGTACGCCGGGTATCGGTGAATCAGGCGGATCGCCAAGAAGCCGTTTGCATGAATTGTATTATCAGGATATTACAGATAAAGCATATCGTAACACGATTCAGTTTGGTCTGGAGTGGGAAATTATCGACGGGTTATTCTTTAAACCGTCTGCCTCTTATTATACGCAAGAAAATATCTATCGTTTCAACGAGAAATATAACGAGTTTAATAAATCCAGAAAAGTGTTTGAATCTCATAGCCAGTATCAGCAAACGATGGTAGATGCGGTATTCACGTATGAGAAAAAAATCAAAAAGAATAATATGAATTTCTTGTTGGGAGCGAACTATACAAGAGATTATAATTATAACCTGGAAGCTTCGGGGTCGGATGCATCGACAGACTACATTCCGAATCTGGACGCAACAAAGCCCGATACAGAAAGAGCTTATTCGGGATCAGCCGAAAACCGTTTGTTAGGATTCTTTGCGCGTGCAAATTATGATTATGATAAAAAATATCTTTTGAGTGCATCAATTCGTTATGATGGTGCTTCTCAGTTTGCTTCGGATAATCGTTTTGCTGCATTCCCTGCCGTTTCGGGAGGATGGAATATGCACTATGAAGATTGGTTCCCTACACAAATAGCAAGTCGTCTGAAATTGAGAACGAGCTGGGGACAAACAGGTAACAATAATTTGAGTTACTCAAATACGCAAGGGGAGTATAAAACCTATTTATATGCTCAAAATCCGGGTGTGTTGAACAGTGTGCTTGCAAATCGTAATCTGATTTGGGAAACGACTTCCAATGTGGATTATGGTTTCGATTTAGGATTTCTGGATAATCGGATTGAATTTGGCTTTACCGGATATAATAAGCTGACAACGGACCGTCTTTACGATAAACGATTGCCGGCAGAAACAGGATTCAGTTCTATTAAGTCGAATTTAGGGACTGTACAGAATAAGGGTGTGGAGCTGACGCTTTCAGCAAGAGCTTTGGACGGACCGGTTGTATGGGACGTATCGGCTACTTTTAGTTTGAATAAAACGTATATGAAAAAACTGCCGTTTAACGGAAGAGATAAAAACCGAATTGACGGAGGTATTATCTGGGATGAGAAATCACAATCCTATATTGAAGTAGGTGGTTTGGCTGAAGGAGAAAGAATCGGCGGACGCTGGGGATTCAAATACTTAGGTGTTTATGATACGGACGAAGCTGCGGCAAATGCACCTAAAGATACAAAGGTGTCGGGAAGTAAAATGAATAAACCAAAGGTAGCCGGAGATGCTATCTGGGATGATCGTGACGGGAATGGTGTGATTGATGAAAAAGATATTGTGTTTTTAGGTTGGGCTGCACCGGACAAAAAAGGAGCATTGATCAACTCACTTTCTTATAAAGGGATCACTTTGCGTTTTGTTATCGATTATGCTTTAGGACATTCGGTAGCTAATATATGGAGAGCCAGAGCGAATGGTAATGCGAGAAATGCTATTATTACGACTAATGATGTAACGAATGGAAATATCTGGTGGCAAACAGGTGATGCAGCGACAGCTAAATATCCGCGCTATGATCCGGCATCGGATTGGGATAACGGATACCGCAACCACATGCGTACAATCAGCTATGCAGGAATGAACAGTAATGGGAATGCAGATAACTCGGCATACTATTCTAAAGGAGATTACCTGTGTTTCCGTGAGATATCATTAGCTTATGACTTGCCGAGTCTTATATGTAAGAAAATCGGTATGCAAGGAGTAACGATCAATGCTGGTGTAAATAATATCGGTTATATCTCAAGTTACGACGGATTGAATCCGGAACAATATGACGGGTCGGAGACAGGAGAATATTTTATTCCACTACAATTCAATGTAGGAGCACGTATTACTTTCTAATCTGTAAAATTTGACATTATGAGAAAACTATCTATAGCAGCATATATATGTGTTGCATCTTGTATGGGATTCAATAGCTGTAACTTATTGGACGTCCCACAGGAAAATATAATAACAAATGACTCGTTCTGGAAAAATCCGGGAGATGCAAAAGCTTTTCTGACCGGTATTTATAACAGAATGTTAGCAAATCAGAACGGATCATTATGGGGTGAAGATCGAGGAGACTCCTTTAAAGCTGGCGAAATTGGTCCGACATCCAACGCATGGGCTCATGCATTGTTGGAAACCAATGCTCCTTCATATAGAGATTCGTATTATATCATACACAATGTAAACTTATTGTTTTCACGAATAGATAAACTTGATTTTACGAATGAAGCTGAGCGTAAACAGATAAAGGCAGAGGCTTATGCTATCCGGGCATATACGTATTTTCATATGTTGCGAATTTGGGGAGGTGTTCCGATTATAACTGAGCCGACTTTGAGTGATGCAGTCATAAATCAGCCAAGAGCTACAAAAGAAGAAGTAATGCAGGTTGTGTTGTCTGATATAGAAGCAGCATTAGGCTTGTTTGCAAGAGATGGGTATGTAAATAAAAATTACTTCTCGAAACCGGCGGTACTGGCCTTAAAAGCAGATGTGCTGATGTGGAAAGCTAAAGTTCATGGAGGCGGAGCAACGGATTTAAATGCAGCTGTTGAATGTATAAATGCAGTAGGGGCCAGTGGAGTCTCATTGTTGCCGGTTTATGCGGATGTGTTTGCGAATGGCAATAAAAAGAACAATGAGATAATCTTTTCGATGTATATAAATCGCTATGAAACGGAGTCTTTAAGCATTGCGGCAAATACGACATCACGTACAGATAATGTTTCATCTGCAGATAATATATCGGAGGCAGCAACTTCGCCGAATAAGAGCAGACATGTTTATGCACCAAGTGAGAA
This sequence comes from Bacteroidales bacterium, assembly GCA_051650425.1. Classification (GTDB taxonomy): domain Bacteria; phylum Bacteroidota; class Bacteroidia; order Bacteroidales; family UBA7332; genus UBA7332. Next base: position 3,825 of record JBOFIZ010000459.1, on the reverse strand, counting down.
AGTTCGTGCATTGTATGATGTGAACCCTTCCGATATCAGAAAAAAGGCAGCGATAATAGATCTTGTACAGGGTGAGACGCTTTTGCTTACTCAGCAAAACAAGTTCAGAGGGAAGGATTACGGAGATGATCGCTTTTTTGATGACGATTTGATTATCTACAGATGGGGAGATATGGTTCTTCTGCGTGCGGAAGCAAATGCTGCTTTAGGAAATATACAGGAATCAGTTGCGGATCTTAATCAAATCAGAAACAGAGCAGGACTGACTGATTATGCAGGTGCAATGGATAAACAAAGTGTAGAGAAAGAGATTTGTAATGAACGCTTAAGAGAACTGTTTATTGAGCAAAAAAGATGGTTTGATTTAGTTCGTTTTCATTCAGGCGGTACGATAGATATTTATCAGGAAGTACCTAATCTTAAAGATAAGCCCGATTATCCTTTATACTGGCCGATTAATTATAATGATATGGTTTCAAATGAAAAGCTTGTGCAAACAGAAGGATACGCTTCAAGCTTTAGCAGATAAAAGATAAATTAATAGTTGAATAATTAAGAAGCATAGGAAGCTATAGCCTTCACTTTCTATGCTTCTTTTAAATGATGAAAGATGAAAAAGCTAGGATTGATCATTTTAGGAGTAATCGGATATTTCCCATTATTCGCTCAAGGCTCATTGTGTAATCTGCCTGTTCTTGACCTATCTGCAGATACGGCAAGACATCAGATTATTGCCCGAGGTACCAAAGATTTATATAACGGGCATCCGACAACGGTAATGCTGGATGACAATAAAACGATTTTTTGTACCTGGAGCTATAATCATGGAGGCAAAGCCGGATTATTAGCACAAAGTCCGGATGGAGGCGTGACCTGGCAAATGATGGAAACTCCGAAAGATTGGGAAACAACAAGTAATTGCCCGAGTATTTATGAGTTAGAAGATAAAAAAGGAAAAAAACGATTGATGGTTTTTACGGCATGGCCTGATATGACTCATACATATAGTGAGGATATGGGTAAAACATGGTCGCCTGTTGTGAGTCTGGGTAAGCCATGTATTATGGCTTTTGCGAGTGTCGTGAAACTCAGAAACGGAGATTATCTAGGTTTCTATCACCGGGGAAAGGATGGTCATGACAGACCGCCATTGACCTTGTGGCAATCCAGATCTACGGATGGTGGTCTGACATGGGGAGAATCTGAGATGGTCGGATCCTTTGAAGGTCGGTCGCCATGTGAGCCTTTTGTTTTTCGAGCTCCCGGAACAAATCGACTGGTTTGTGTTGCGCGGGAAAATGAGCGTAAGGGTAACTCATTAATGATGTTTTCGGATGATGAAGGGACAACCTGGTCAGCGATGAAGGAGACTCCCTGGGGTCTATCCGGAGATCGTCACATTATAAAATTTACCAAAGATGGACGTATGGTTGCCGTATTCCGTGATATGGCAGAGAATAGTCCGACAAAAGGTCATTTTGTAGCCTGGGTTGGTTTTTATAAGGATTTGCGCGAGAATACATCAGGACAGTATAGAATTAAATTGCTGCACAGTTATGCCGGATCTGACTGCGGTTATCCGGGATTGGAAATATTACCTGATGGAACTATTTTAGCAATTACATATGTTAAGTATGCACCGGGAGAAGATAAACATTCGATTGTGGCAACAAGATTTAATCTTGAAGAAACAGATCGTTTGATTAAAAGACAATATTCATCACAAAAACAATCGTCACTATAAATTTATATGAGATCAAAAAAGAAAATGCGTAAGTTAATGCTTGCTTCATGTGCAATGCTAAGTATGGGTTGTACATCTGTTGCTAAGAATCTGGATGTTCAGTTATATACACCTCAGGTACCGGTACTGATCGGAGATGAGGTGAATCCTGTTCAACGTATTTTACTGGTTAACAAAGATTCGGTAGGTTATACACTCGAGCAATTAAGTGTGCTTTTGAATGGGACAACGGACCAGAATGATATACGGGAGTTATCGTTGTATGTGTCCCGTAAATTGGGAAGAACAGACTTTTCGAAAGATTCGTTACTGGCTAGTATAACGAATCCGAAAGCAGATAAACAAACGTTTAAATTTCAATTGCCCGTAGAGTCGGATAGTGTTATTCTTTGGGTTGATATGAAAGTTGCTCCAAATACGGATCTGTTAAATACCTTCAGACTGAATACAGTCGGAGTATTAACTTCGCAGGGAGAGGTGACTGTAGCAAAAGATTCTTTGTTTAAAGATAATTTGAGAGCAGGTATTGCTGTACGCAAACATTGGCAGGATTCTGTTCATACAGCTCGTATTCCGGGATTGACGACCACAAAGAATGGGACTTTACTGGCTATCTTTGATGCACGCTATGAATCTTCAAGAGATTTGCAAGGGCATATGGATATCGGATTGCACCGAAGTGAGGACGGTGGTCAAACCTGGCAACCTATGCAAGTTGTCCTGGATATGAAAGAGTGGGGCGGTCTTCCTGAAAAGTTTAATGGAGTGAGTGATGCATGCGTGCTCGTAGATGATAATACAGGGGCTATTTACATTGCAGGCTTATGGATGCATGGCGTTTTGGATTATCATACCGGTAAATGGAAAGATGGGTTAAATTCGAATAGTAAAGACTGGATTCATCAGTGGCAGGCTAAAGGTTCGCAGCCCGGATTAGGGGTAAAACAAACCTCACAATTTCTAATTACACGAAGTGATGATGACGGTAAAACGTGGAGCGAGCCGATTAATATCACCGAACAAACGAAGCGTCCGGAATGGTGGTTGTATGCACCAGCGCCGGGGCACGGGATCACATTGGTTGACGGAACACTTGTGTTCCCGACACAGGGACGTGATAAAAACGGTTTGCCGTTCTCGAATATAACGTACAGTAAAGATGGAGGCAAAACCTGGGTGACAAGTAACCCTGCAGCAGAAAATACGACTGAATGTATGGCGGTGCAATTAGCCGACGGCGGGATTATGCTGAATATGCGTGACAACCGTAACAGGGACGAGAAAGGTGATAAAAACGGCCGTAATATTGCTGTAACGTATGATTTAGGAGAAACATGGACAGAACATCCGACCTCACATGGTGGATTGATTGAGTCTGTTTGTATGGCATCACTTCATAAGCACACACCGGCAGGAGACACCGGTTCTATGCTGTTGTTCTCAAATCCGGACTCTAAATATCATAGAAACCGGATGAGTATAAAAGTAAGCAACGATGATGGTAAAACATGGGATTTACCGAAAACACAGCTGCTGGACGAATGGGGTAGTTTCGGTTATTCGTGCCTTACATCGGTTAATGATTCGGTTGTGGGAATACTTTATGAAGGAAGTAAAGCACAAATGATTTTCCAAAAAATAAAAATAGATGACTTTCAGTAATATGATGGAAGCGTCTCATTTTGTTGAATTGTATTAATAGGTTGCAGGAGAGATTGGTAGGTATGGTATCCATGCTTATTCAATCTCTCTGTTTTTATGTAGCAAAAGAGCTTTTATAAGGTGAAATATTCGAAAAAATAGACTAAAACGGACGATAAATGAGAATAATATTTTGTAGTTCAGAGAAAATGAGTACTTTTGCGAGCCGATTATTATTCCAATAAGACGTTATCGGGTAGATTTACAATTCTCAGTGTCCGAGAGAATGTGGATTATTTGATAATCAAGCAAATTTTATTATTAACAATTTAAAACTTATTAAGCAGTGGATACTTTAAGTTATAAGACCATTTCTGCGAACAAAGCAACTGTACAAAAAGAATGGGTTGTTGTTGATGCAACAGACCAAGTTTTGGGAC
>JBOFIZ010000458.1:0-1383 GCA_051650425.1 Bacteroidales bacterium | reverse complement strand
ATTATAAACAAAAATAAGGTCGTACTATTTATACGACCTTACAGGTTATTAGTTATGAATTACTCCTTATTTAGCTTCTTAACAAACATTGTTTGCACAGGGTCTTGCATTTGTAGTGCACCCCAGAATTGCTCTGTTGTTATATACCCTTGCTTTGATTCTATATATTGCAATGCCTGTTTATAGTTATCAGGTAAATTAGTGCTATTGTAGTCTATATTAACCTTAGAACCCATCTTGTTATCATTTCTCATTTGATAATTAGGAGATACAGTCATAGGTATTTGATAGTTACCTACTGTCTGATTAACAAATTGTGGCTTACCTGACTTTATAGCCCTCTTAAATCCAACATTCATAGCAGACATACCAGAACCATTTGTTTCATCAAAAAGCTCTCTTGGTGTAGCTACACCTTTGTATTTACCTCCTTCTGTTGATATAACTATTCCATAATAAGGAGAACTACTCACCTTCCATTTTGACTTCTCATCAGGTCTTGTATTCCAAAGTGTCTCACTACCAGTAGCACCAAGATATTGATTAACCATATCTTCTGTTTTGCCTTCTGCAATGAGATTTCCTTTTGCATCATATATCTTCATAGTAGGAGATGACTTAGCAAGTTTTAATGCCTCATCTCTTCTGTCTTTATCTGTTATAAAGTTACTTGTTTGCTCAAAAACTTTATTCTTCGCAACAAAATCATTATACTGTCTAAACACTTTTGTTACCTTACTAGCATCACCAAGTTGTCTATACATATTAGTAACATCACCATAGTTATCTATAACAAACTGATTGAACTGCTGATTATTTTTCATGTAATAGTCAAACTTTGCAACAGGGTCTTTGGCTAACTGCTTTTGATTTTCTTCTGCTTGTTTAGCAAGTTTCATATACTCATCTCTTGAGACTTGTTTACCTTGACTAAAATATTGAGTATCATATTCAGTTTGCCCTCTAACAGTCCTTATTGGAATTGTTTTTGTTGATAATCCAGCATTTTCCATAGCATCTTTTGGCTCAAAATCACCAAGTTCTTTCAATGCAGTCTCTCCTAAATCCTCATTATAAGACCATTGTTGATTTTGCATAGCCTCTTCCCTTTGTCTCCTAGCCTCATCAAAGTTCCACTTCCATACTTGGTTAGCATCTACATCTTGGATACTCTCTCTTTCTCTATTTACATATCCAAACTTATTAGCACCTCCTTGTGTATAGTCTCCTATAATCCTATTCAGCTCTCTTCCACCATACACCTTCTCAATATCATTATCACTAAGACTAGCTATCTTATCTTGTTGTGATTTTATTTGAGATAAGTATTTATCCTTAATATCCCTAGTTAAAGAAGGGTCAGTATCAGATTCAATCCTTCTA
>JBOFIZ010000457.1:0-1551 GCA_051650425.1 Bacteroidales bacterium | reverse complement strand
TACTCATCGTTTATTTCAATGGGCAATCCGTCATACACTAGGCACGTCAATAATTATACAGCGTGTGCTTATCTACCCAAAAGCCAAACGCTTGTTTTAAAATCAAAAACAGATGAGGTAGATAATTGCTATTCTTCCCCATACGGAATAAGCGGTGCAGTAACCACGAACCAATTATATCCGCAACAAACTACGCCTGTCTTACCATTTGGGGCAAACAATTTTTTTCCAAACCAGATGGTTTTACTGGCGAGCCAACATTTGTTCTTGCCTACGCTATTGGGAAGAAAGAAAACGTTTACAAAAGGCGAAGGTATCCATTACACCTATCGCGAAGTAGAAGAAAACGGCAAACGTGTTGAAAAATTCGTAAAAGACGCGGAAGTTGATGATTTCCTCAAACTTATTGACATTGATACGCTGATTGAGCTATCGGCGGAAAATGCGGTTTGGCACGAAAATATTTATTGGGAAGTTATCCGTAACAACAGGAAAGAAATCATATCCGCGACCTGCCATGACGTTACAAATTGCCGACTAAGCCGCGAACAAAAATCTTTGTTTGTTTACCAAACTTGGAACGACATCATACCGCACACAAATTATGAGGAAATTCCTTTATACGCAAACTCGCCTAAAAACATACAAAAGAAATTCATTTTGCACGCCAAAGATGCTTCCAGTGGTAGCGTTGGTTATGGTATCAACCCCGGTTGGAGTGCTTTGAATGCGATACAATTTGGCATAATATTTAGCATGGTCAAAAAAGCCGCTATCAAAAAAGCCGCTAGTATCCGCTACGTAGTGAAAATGCCCGTCAATTACTTCGAGGAATTATATCCAGATGGAGCAGTTGATGAAAAAGGTGTCCTTATTCCTAATATAGCGGAATACCGCGTGGAGAAGGAAGAAGAGTTCCACATTCGTTTAGACCAATTTCTTTCTGACCCAACAAACACGTCTGGCACATTTATCACAAAAACTTATTACGATACCGTTTCGGGACAAAAAGTAGACGGTATTGAGATTGTTAGCCTCAAAGACGAAATTAACTATGAAGCCTACCTAACCGATGCGGGCTATGCAGATGTAAGGGTTATTAGTGCGTTTGGATTAGCTCCATCGGTAGCGGGCATACCCGTAGATAGTCGGTGGGGACAAAGCGGAAGCGAATTACGCGGGCAAACCAATTTAGCCCTTCTCGAAACGTCTCGCTACAGGCAAATGATTTGCAAATTGGTGAACGCTCTTTTGAAAGACCGTTTTCCCAACAAAGACCTGAAATTCAAAATAGAAACTTATCAAATGGTTACCACCGACTTGAATAAAACGGGCATTATTTCTAACCCTTAAAACTTGCTCCTATGCTGTTCAAACCCAATACCGAAGGAAACGCCGATGAGTTGCGCCAGTTTGCGCCGATACAAAAGACCATCAAGTTTGAAAAACTAGCATCTTTTATCCGCGACGCGGAGCAAACATATCTCATTCCCGTCATGTCTCCCGAACTATACGCAGACATTGAAGGAAAATACCTAGCCGATACACTTT
>JBOFIZ010000456.1:0-2224 GCA_051650425.1 Bacteroidales bacterium | reverse complement strand
AACCGCTCTTAACTCTTCTTGTCTTAAGATGGTTTTTATTTGGGCTATAGATTTTTTCACTTCTCTGATTCTCATTGGATTTTCTAATTGTCCAGTAGCTAATTGGACTCTTAAATTGAATAATTCAGCCTTTAATTCGCCTAACTTAGCTTTTAAATCTTGAGGATTACTATTTCTTAATTCTTTTAATTCTCTAGCCTTCATTATTCTTCACCACCCATTTCCTCAAAATCTCTTCTTGTAACGAACTTAGTCTTTACAGGAAGTTTGTGTGATGCAAGTCTCATAGCTTCTCTTGCAACTTCTTCACTTACGCCTGATAGTTCGAATAAAACTCTACCTGGCTTTACTACTGCTACCCAGTATTCTGGTGAACCTTTACCTGAACCCATTCTAGTTTCAGCTGGTTTTTCTGTAACAGGCTTATCTGGGAAAATCTTTATCCAAAGTTTTCCTCCTCTTTTGATGTATCTATTTATAGCAATTCTGGCAGACTCTATTTGGTTACTTGTGATCCATCCACAAGTAGTAGCTTGAATACCGAAATCTCCATAAGCTAAGAAATTTCCTCTTGTAGCTTTACCTTTCATTCTACCACGTTGTACCTTACGATGCTTAACTCTTTTAGGCATTAACATGATTTATTCCTCCTTTCTTATGCGTTAGCTTCTTCTTTTTCAACTTTTTTAGTTGGAAGAACCTCTCCGTTATAAACCCAAACTTTTACTCCGATTTTTCCGTATGTTGTATCTGCTTCAGCAAATCCATAATCGATGTCAGCTCTGATTGTTTGTAGTGGAATTGTTCCTTCATTGTATTGCTCAGTTCTTGCGATCTCAGCTCCACCTAATCTACCTGCACAAGCAGTTTTAACACCTTTTACTCCTTGCTTCATAGCTCTTTGGATTGTTTGTTTCATAGCTCTTCTGAAAGATATTCTCTTTTCTAATTGTGCAGCTATGTTTTCAGCCATTAATTGAGCGTTACCTTCAACATTTTTTACTTCAACTATATTGATTAATAGGTGTTTGTTACCTACGAATCCAGCTAATTTTTTCTTTAATGCTTCGATTCCTGCTCCACCTTTTCCGATTACTACTCCAGGTTTAGCTGTGTGTATATTTAATTTAATTCTTTTTGCAGCTCTTTCGATTTCAATTCTTGAAATACCAGCAACATAAAGTTCTTTTTTAACGAATTCTCTGATTTTGTTATCTTCGATTAAGTTATCAGCAAAATCTTTTTTATTAGCATACCATTTTGCATCCCAATCCTTGATAACACCTACTCTAAGTCCGTGAGGATGTACTTTTTGACCCACTTCGTTTCCCTCCTTCTTCTAAGCTCTTTCTTTAACAACTATTGTTATATGGCTCATTTTTTTGTTGATTCTGAATGCTTTACCGTGATCCATCGGTCTGAATCTCTTAAGGATTGGACCTTGACCTACGAATGCTTCTGATACATATAATCTATCTGCATCTAAACCATTGTTATTTTCTGCATTTGCAACAGCTGATTTTAAAACTTTGTTTATTTCAACAGCTGCTTCTCTTGGAGTGTATTGTAAGATAGCAAAAGCTTCTTTAACATTCTTATTTCTTATTAAATCAAGAACAACTCCTACTTTAACTGGAGACATTCTTACATACTTAGCTATAGCTCTAGCTTCCATTTATGCTCCTCCTTTCCAGGCTACTACTTTCTTTTTGATGATTTATCATCATGTCCTCTATAAGTTCTTGTTAGTGAGAATTCTCCTAACTTATGCCCAACCATATCTTCACTGATATAAACTGGTACGTGCTTTCTTCCATCATGAACAGCAATTGTGTGTCCAATCATTTGTGGGAAAATTGTTGAACTTCTTGACCAAGTTTTAACAACTTTGTGTTCCCCATTAGCGTTCATTTCTTCGATTTTCTTTAAAAGTCCAGCGTGAACAAAAGGTCCTTTTTTGATTGATCTACTCATTATTGTTTGCCTCCCTTCATATACTTAGGCTTCTAGCCCTGAAGAGAATGGGAATTCTCTTCAAACTACTTGCTATTTCTTCTCTTAATGATGAATTTATCTGAATATTTCTTATTCTTTCTAGTTTTGTATCCAAGTGCAGGTTTACCCCATGGAGTCATTGGACTTGGTCTACCTACTGGTGATTTACCTTCTCCACCACCGTGAGGGTGATCGCAAGGGTTCATAACAGATCCTCTTACAGTTGGTC
>JBOFIZ010000455.1:0-3426 GCA_051650425.1 Bacteroidales bacterium | reverse complement strand
CCGTACTTCTCCAATCGGAGATAGTTGCAACAATTTTCGTTTGTTTTGTAGTCATACAATCTATATCAAGAATTTCGCATACCTGGAAGGGGCATGCTACCTAACTATATTATTTCAATTTAAATGATTCCATTGCTAAACGATATGAATCAAGTCCAAAACCAAGGATTACACCTTTACAGGCAGCAGATAAAAACGAATGCTGTCTAAAAGATTCACGTGCATGTACATTGGAAATATGAACTTCTATAACCGGAGTATTAATAGCTCTGATGGCATCGGCAATGGCAATAGATGTGTGGGTATATGCACCGGCATTTAAAATAATACCATCAAAATCAAAACCGACTTCGTGCAATTTATCTATAATTACGCCCTCACTGTTAGACTGAAAATAGAAAATTTCATCATTCGGATAAAGCATTCTTAATTTATCGATAAATCCATCAAAAGACTGATCACCATAAATTGAAGGTTCGCGCTTACCCAATAAATTTAGATTGGGACCATTGATAATCTGTATCTTCATAATAAATTCAATTTGTTTGCGCTATGCAAAAATGACTTATATCCCGAATTTGCGTGCAAAAATACGAAATTCTTTTGATACATTCTGCTTTGTTTTTACTAATTTAGCCCGCATTACTACTTTTTTTGAAGATTTAATCAAACAATGAGCATTGATCAAAGCAAATTAATCTCTGGATATATCGCTTATATCCAATTCGAAAAGGGCCTATCAACAAACACACTGGATGCATATATGAGAGACTTAAATAAACTCTTATTATTTTCCATTGATATAGATAAACCCATCATTAATCTAACACTTGATGACCTCCATCAGTTCATTGCGAGGTTACATGATAACGGTTTAACTTCGCGCTCAAAGAAAAGAGTTATATCCGGAATTAAATCATTCTATAAATATCTGCTTTTAGAAGACTATATTGAATATGACCCGTCAGAACTACTTGAATCGCCTAAGCTGGGACTACAACTACCAGACGTTCTTTCCATAGAAGAAATTGACAAATTAATGGATGCTATCGATTTATCCAAACCTGAAGGAAGACGCAATCTGGCTATTTTTGAAGTTCTTTATAGCTGCGGTTTACGTGTAACCGAACTACTCGACTTGAAAATTTCGGATATTTATTTCAACGAAGAATTCATACGTGTTAATGGGAAAGGCGACAAACAAAGACTTGTTCCGATCTCTGAAATAGCTTTAGAGCGCATTAACGATTATTTATCTGACCGAGAAACACTCCCAATCAAAGAAAATTGCTCAGATATTCTTTTTTTGAGCGTACGAGGGAGACAACTAACACGTATGCGTGTATTTAAAGTCATTAAAGATTGTGCTACGATAGCTAATATCAAAAAGACAATAAGCCCACATACGTTCAGACATTCCTTTGCAACGCATCTACTTGAAAGAGGTGCTAATTTGAGAGTTATACAACAACTATTAGGACATGAACGTATCTCAACAACGGAAATATACACACACCTGGACAAGAGCTTCCTAAGGAAAGAAATTCTGGAACATCACCCAAGAAATAAAAAAAAATAAAAATGTACATGGCTAATTTAACCATGCACATTTTTATTTTCGTTGCTAGAAACAAAATAAGAAAACCTTACAAAATAAATAAAAGCCGAAAGCATATTAAGATTAACTCAATGTTAATTTCAGATCAAATTTATATTTAAAATTCTAGTCTCTCCTATCAATATAATCTCTATTACGGATTAAACCAGCATACTTGGTCCGTTTTACCGGACTTCCTTTAAATAAAACTTTGAATTGCTCTTCTGACATATGTTTCAAGGCAACATTATCTAATTGCAAAAAACCTTCAGTTGGTAAAAAATCATTTATATGAGTCGGTGAGGCAAATCGATTCCATGGGCAAACAAGCTGACAGGTATCACATCCATAAATCCGATTTGAAAATTTATTAGCAAGATTATCAGGCAAATCACCTCGATATTCGATTGTAAGATATGAGACACACTTTCTTGCATCTAATGTATAGGAATCTTTCAAAGCTGCCGTGGGACATGCATCTAAACATTTACGACACTTTCCACAACCCAATTCAACCGGAGAGTCATAGTCCAATTCAAGATCAACTATTAACACCCCCAAAAAAAAGAATGTCCCGAATTTAGGTAAAATAAGCATATTACTTTTCCCTATAAAACCCAAACCTGCTTTAACAGCCCAATACCGCTCCAACACCGGAGCCGAATCCGTAAAACATCTACCTGAAACAGAAAGACCTAAGCTTTGTATATATAATAACAAGTTCTTTAATTTCGATTTTATCACATCATGATAATCCTTCCCATAAGCATAATATGAAAACTGAGGCACATCAGGTGATTGGAATACTTGCGGATAGTAATTTAGAGCCACAACGATAATAGATTTTGATCCTTCGACCAGCAAAGTAGGATCAAACCTTTTTTCTTTATTATTAGCCATGTAAATCATATCGCCATTGTATTGCTCATCAAGCCACGCATTGAATCGACACTGAGTTTCTTCATCAACGGGCTCAGCCTTAGCGAAACCTACAGAAGAAAAACCTAAAGCAAAAGCTTGTTCTTTTATCAATATTGTTAAATCGTTTTTATTCATCACTTTTATCTCTATTCATGAAGGATTCCAGTACAGCAGGAAAATATTTATATTCTAACTCATGTACACGAGCTTGTAACGTCTCTGCATTATCAGCTTTATTCACCGCGATTCTAAATTGAGCTAAGATTTCTCCTTTATCATACTCTGCGTTCACGCAATGAATTGTTATGCCAGATTCTGATTCTCCCGCATTTATAACGGCATTATGAACATGAAGTCCGTACATCCCCTTACCTCCAAATTTCGGTAATAGCGCAGGATGTAAATTTATAATACGGTTTGGATAAGCTTGAATTATTGACAGTGGTATTTTGAGTAAAAAACCAGCCAATACTATATAGTCTATATGCAAACCTAATAATTTTAACAGTATTTTTGATTCTAAATCATTCTTAGAAATTAAAATTAAAGGAATATCCAATTTCCTACATCTGTCAACTACACCTGATTCAGGATTATTAGTCAGAATAACAGAGACTTGAATATCAACAGAAGTCTCAAAATAAGAATATATATTTTCCGCATTGCTTCCGTCACCTGAAGCAAAAATTGCAATTCGTTTTATCATTTTCAGCAAGTATTTATTGCACACTCATATATCTCATGTGCAAAAAAAGTAAATTAATCCATGTTTTATTTGGGAGTATAAAAAAAATATCTATTTCTTTGCATCACAAAAATAGAAAACAATAGATTATTAACTAACTAAATTTTAAAGTTATGTCTCAAGTAGCAGAAAAGGTAAAAGCAATTATCGTTGAGAAATTAGG
>JBOFIZ010000454.1:0-4149 GCA_051650425.1 Bacteroidales bacterium | reverse complement strand
AAATCACAAAATCAATTACTAACAGAGAGAGTGCCTCTTTGGATAAGTATCTTCAAGAAATCGGACGCGAAGACTTGATTACAGTAGAAGAAGAGGTAGAGTTAGCCCAACGTATCAAAAAGGGTGATCGTAGAGCTTTGGAAAAATTGACTAGAGCTAATCTTCGTTTTGTTGTTTCGGTCGCGAAACAATATCAAAACCAAGGTTTAAGTCTACCCGATCTAATCAACGAAGGGAATCTCGGTTTAATTCGTGCTGCTGAAAAATTCGATGAAACGCGCGGTTTTAAATTTATCTCTTATGCGGTGTGGTGGATTCGTCAATCGATTCTGCAAGCTTTAGCTGAGCAGTCTCGTATTGTACGTTTACCTCTGAACCAAGTAGGATCGCTTAACAAAATCAGTAAAGCTTTCTCTAAATTTGAACAAGAGAATGAGCGCAAACCTTCTCCGGAAGAGTTAGCAGATGAATTGGATATTCCGGTTGATAAAATTTCAGATACTCTGAAAGTTTCCGGACGTCATATTTCTGTTGATGCGCCTTTTGTTGAAGGTGAAGATAATAGCTTGCTGGATGTTTTAGTGAATGATGATTCTCCGATTGCGGATAGATCGTTGCTAAACGAATCTCTTTGTAAAGAAATTGATCGTGCACTTTGTACATTGACTGAAAGGGAGAGCGATATCATTAAGATGTTCTTCGGATTAGGTTGTCAAGAAATGACATTGGAAGAAATCGGCGATAAGTTCGGGTTAACCCGCGAACGTGTTCGTCAGATCAAAGAAAAGGCAATTCGCCGTTTGCGTAATAGTTCACGCAGTAAATTACTAAAGACGTATTTAGGCTAACACGTAGAAAGAAGCCGAAAGAGATAAAGGTGTTTCGTTTTAACGGGACACCTTTTTCTCATTTATAATGGTTGTTGATTGATGGAAATAAAAAACTGTCTCTAACCCGCAATGAGATCAGAGACAGTCTAAAATGAAGATTGTTAAAAAAACGATGAGAAGATTATTCAGCTAAATTAATAGCATAATAAGCAGTCTTTCCGGAAGGATATACACCCATAATGAACATACCTTGCTCGTTAGCACTACCTTGTCTGATTTCTTTTATGATTAATTCAAGATCCTGTAAAGAGTTAATTCGTTGATTGTTAATCTGAAGCAAAATAAATCCTTTGCGAATTTGTGCTTCGGCAAATTTGCCTTTCGAATCAATATCTTTTACTTGTAATCCGCTTCTGATACCAAGTTGAGATTTCAAGTCATTAGGAACTGGTTGGAAAGTTGCACCTAAATTACCAATTCCCAGTTGTTTTACGATTTCGGTATTCCCTTGTTGATTTTTCAGTGTGACTGAGGCTGATTTTTTGTCTTTGCCACGAATATAATCCACTTTTACTTTGTCTCCCGGACGATATCTGCTCACTTGCTCCTGAAGTTCTGATACTGATTTTGTGGGATGATCATTAATAGCAGTGATAATATCGCCTTTTTCGATACCTGCCGAAGCTGCCGATCCTCGTTCAACGACTCCACCGATATAGACACCATCTAGTGTTGCTAAGTTCAGTTCCTTTTGCATTTCGGAGTTGATGTCTCCAATTTGGACTCCTAATACGGCACGTTGCACAGATCCATATTGTTTTAAATCAGTCACAATTTTGCTGGCCATATTAATAGGCACAGCAAATGAATAACCTGTAAAGTTACCTGTTTCGGATGCAATGGCGGTATTAATACCAACAAGTTCTCCTCTGATATTTACCAGTGCACCGCCGCTATTACCCGGATTTACTGCAGCATCTGTTTGTATGAACGATTCTATCCGCATTGGACCGGCATTAGCAAGAATGTTGATGTTTCGAGCTTTAGCGCTAACAATTCCCGCAGTAACAGTAGAAGTTAGGTTAAACGGATTTCCGACAGCCAATACCCATTCACCGATTTTGATTTTATCCGAGTCTCCGAAAGGAATTGCAGTTAATCCTTCAGCCTCTATCTTGATCAGAGCGATGTCTGTAGAAGGATCGGTTCCGATTAGTTTTGCAGGATAACTCTTTTTGTTATCTAAAGTCACTAAGATTTCATCCGATCTGTCTATTACGTGATTGTTGGTAACGATATATCCATCAGATGAAATAATTACTCCCGAACCAAATCCTTTTTGAGGTTTTTGTTGTGGCATTTGATAACCTCCACGATCGCCAAAGAAGAAATCAAAAAAAGGATCTCTTTGTCCTCCTCTTGAAACAGTCGTTTGATTTATGGTTGATTGTATGTGCACAACTGAATTGATTGTTCTTTCAGCAGCATCCGTAAAATCTGTTTGGAAAGCCGGAGCTTTTGATATTGAGGTGAATGCGACTGGTTGAGAAAATTGTTCTTTGTTTAAATTGCTTTCTGCTTTTGTCGAATTAGTAAGTATGCTATATAATCCGATCGTTGCTCCCGAACTCAATAAAGAAACGAGAACCAAGCTCATAATTTGTTTTGTACCTTGTTTCATAAGTTCATTTGTTGTATTGATTACTTGATTTTCTAGATAATTAATTGAATTATTTTTGAATTCGACCGCAAAATAGTAAAAGGTTTAATATGCTACATTGTAATGCATACTACTTTAATAATATTTAACCCGCTTTGTTTAATCATGTCTTTCCGTTATATATAGGTGTAAAAAAGACATTTTGGGAATTTATCTCCAAAATGTCTTTTATTATTTTTAATATATATAAGAGTCTGATTCTTCCAGATACTATAGGTTATTCTTTTAGAACAATTGTTGCTGAAATTTCAAACTCGTCATGAATGATCTTATCCGTTATGCTTTTGAAAATACTTTTTGAGTTGTAATTGATTTTCCATGTTGTACGATTCAAAATCACTTCGTTTGTAGTGAATGAAATTGGGTTGATTTGAGAGAGTTGTTTGACTTTAAATGTAACAGTTTGAGGTATGTCTTTGATTGTTAGTGCTCCCGTTATTTCCATTACGAATACTGGATCATCAGGAAGTAATTTTACAGTGTGGATTTCAAAGGTTGCTGTTGGATAATTATTGACATCAAAAAAGTCTGCACTTTTTAAATGATTCTCCAACATCTCTTTCATATCCTTCATTCGGAGATCTTCATCGGTGATTGATGTCATATCTGCCGCGAAAGAGCCACCTGTAACGTTTTCTTCCTCTAATTTAATGTATCCACTCGAGAAGCGGACAATTCCTGTATGTTCACCACCGGGTTTGGAACCTTTCCAATGGATGTATGATTTAACAGGATCGATGCATATTTTGTTTGATTTTTCTGTTTTGGCTGTTGGGTCAAACTGATCTGATGTACTCAGATTTCTGTTTGGATTGGGTAGATTAAATACGATTTCCATAATAGAATTTAGGTTTAGATTGTTATACTGAAATAACGATGATGTATGATGTAATGTTCAGGTAATCAATGCATAATTTCTATATCAGTAATTTAATATTTTTATTATGAGAAAAAGATTCAATTCAATGTTTTTAGTTCTAATTCTAATAAGTATTTCTATGTATGGGCAGAATGTTATAAATAATAAACCGGTGCCTGATTTTGATTTAAACCGGTATTTAGGATTATGGTATGAAATTGCACGTTTTGACCATTCGTTTGAAAAGGGTTTAGTAGGGGTGACGGCAACCTATTCCTATAATTCGGATGGAACAGTGCGGGTTGAGAATAAAGGTTATAAGAATACATTAGATGGAAAAGAAAAAATGGCAATAGGTAAAGCAAAGATGGTAAAAGGTGCCCCCGGACAATTAAAAGTTTCTTTCTTCTTATGGTTTTATGCTGATTATAATGTATTACTAATTGATAAGAATTATACCTACGTGCTTATAGGAAGTAAAAGTCCTGAGTATTTGTGGATATTAAGCAGAACTCCTAAGTTGTCGGATCTTGATTATAATATAATTATTAACGAAGCGAAAAGAAGAGGTTATGATATTTCGAAACTGATAAGAGTCATGCAAAAATAAATAAACCCTTCGAATCACTTCGAAGGGTTTAAGCCATGATACCACAAATTTAAAAAAAACACACACCAAATTAAATACCATGTGTTATATTTTATATCGAATGATATACCGTTTTGGTAAGTCTGAAAAA
>JBOFIZ010000453.1:0-1358 GCA_051650425.1 Bacteroidales bacterium | reverse complement strand
TTTGAAGGTTATTTAGACGGATCCGAAAATGAGTTTGCTGCCTTAGAAGCAAAGCTGACTCATGATGTGGACCGATCGCTGGATAAATTCAGACCCGAGATTTCTCAATATCTGGCATCGGAAATACTTCGCCGGTATTATTATCAGAAAGGAGCCTCGGCATATCAGCTGAAACATGATCAGGAAATGCCGGAAGCCATAAAGATCCTAAATGATCAGAATACATATAATCAGGTATTATCTGGAAAAGCACTCAAAGAGGAGTGATTTAAAATGTAAGCGGGAAAAGCTATTTAGTTATTATAAATAAGCTTTTCCCGCTTATTTTGTGTTAAGTTGAAAAAAGGAAATCCGAAAAGCTGATGATTTTACAAAATAACAAAAAGCTAAAAAAAAGGTTAGAGCAGAGCCTTATTTAAACTGAGTCAAAATATTATTATTTACTTTTGCCAAGCTTATAGCAGAGAATTGATATATACAACTAAACCTTGCCCAATGCAAAATCTTACAAATAGTAAAAGAAGCGTGCCCCGTTTGTGGGTCGCATTGATTCCGATTTTATTTTTGATCATAGCTTTAAGTACGAATATCTATATCTTCGGAAGTGATGCCGGAAGCGGCTCCACACAAATTATATTAATGATTGCATCGATCTTTTGTTTCGCAGTAGCTTTTTTGGAAACAGGTGTAACCTGGGATAAAACAGAAAAATATATGGTGAGACATATCGGGGATTCCACTCCTGCCATTATTATTCTTTTTCTTATCGGAGCACTATCGGGAACGTGGATGTTGAGCGGTGTTGTTCCTTCCATGATTTATTATGGTTTGCAGATCATTAATCCGACGACATTCCTGCTTACAGCTTGTGTGATTTCATCCATTGTATCTCTTTCGGCAGGTAGTTCATGGGCAACGGTTGCTACAATTGGTGTTGCGATGATGGGAGTAGGTAAGGCATTAGGCTATTCGGATGGCTGGATCGCAGGAGCGGTTATTTCAGGAGCGTATTTTGGTGACAAGATATCACCCTTATCCGAAACGACCAATCTGGCAGCCAACTGTACCCAGACTCCGCTCTTTAAGCATATCAAAAATATGATGATCACCACTGTACCCAGTTATGTGATTACACTTATATTATTTATTGTAGCCGGATTACTTATTAAAACCGATGGGAGTGTCGAGTTGAATACCTTTACGGATTCCTTGGCAAGTACCTATAAAATATCACCGTGGTTGTTGCTGATTCCCGCTTTTACCTTCCTGCTGATCATGAAAAAAGTGCCTACAGCATTGATCATGATTATATCTTCTCTGATTGCAGCTGTAGTGGCGGCATTTTATCAGACACCATT
>JBOFIZ010000452.1:0-1091 GCA_051650425.1 Bacteroidales bacterium | reverse complement strand
AGATAACGTAGAAATGGAGTATCCTCCAAAGTTTTATATTCCTTCACATTGAATGCCTTTTTCAGCACGATCCTGAAACGATAGTCAAATATCGGCAGCGTCATTTCCGTTTGTTGCAGACGAATCTGCGAATCGCAATATTTCGTCAGTTCTTCCAAAACAAGCTCACGCTTTTTGCTGCAAAACTGCGACCATTCATCTACAATTTCTTCTGCATACGGAAAATCGAGTGCTTTGATTCGCTCAAGCGGAATCCAGTTTTTGACACCTCCTTGTTTTGAAAAAAAATTTTTTTCACACGCGCTCTTTATATTGATATTTTCTTCTTTCTTTTCTTCTTCTTTAATAACTTCTTTATTATGTGCGACTTTTCTTCCGACAGAACTCACCTCAGAGCTCACTACTATTGGGCTATTTTTCTCTTCGAGGTTTTTTTCGCCAAACACCCATCCACAAAAGGTTATAGACGTGATATTAGGGTTGCGGAACTCATGATTTTTCTCGTGATTAGACTCACTACTTTTCTCGTGACTAAATTTCAGGTCAATTTTTCGCTTCTTTTTGACCAAAATTTTATGCTTTGCAAGCTTATCAAAAAATCGTCTTAGAAAGTGATCCGTCACCTTATATTTCTCCGCCATTTTCACACACGAAAAACACAGTTCATGTTTTTCCAATTGGATATCAACCCCATACAGGTTGTAAGAAGTCGCTTTAAAAGGTGCAAGTGCCATCAGCTCGATCAGAATCTTTACTTCTTTATCGGCAAAGCTCCGCCAAAGGGAGCTACTTGTTAGCTCTCTTGCAATTGGAATAAAATTTTCCATTCGAATAAAATGATTGGTTTTTCACTAGTCCGCCAAAAGATGGCAGACGGTTATGTTTCTCTGTTGCTCCCCTTTATACGGAGAGCGATAAAAGGTTATTTTATGCAGCGTCCTGAATAAAACGTTTTTTTATCATGGTTCGCCCAGATGGGCATAAATACTTCGCACCATGCCTGGTGTGAGATACTTGTTTCGTTTCCCGAATCCCTGTGCACAAAGATCCTCATACAGTTGTTTGCAACGCCGGATATATTTACCCAGACT
>JBOFIZ010000451.1:0-1670 GCA_051650425.1 Bacteroidales bacterium | reverse complement strand
TGAGTGGTCTTAGCGCGGGTACTACTATCCGTGTAAGTCATCAGTTAGGTAATAAATCTTATCATAATATGCGTAAAGCGGCTTTCGCATCATTTCACTTAACGATGGTTGTTGTTGTTTTATCGGCAGCAGGGATGGTTTTATTCAGAAATTACCTGCCAATGATTTTTACTTCAGATCCCGAGGTTATTTCAATGTCAGCTCAATTGCTTATTATCTGTGCGATTTATCAGCTCCCTGATGGTTTGCAAGTTGTATCACTTGGAGCTTTGCGAGGTATATCAGATGTTAAGCGTCCAATGATTTATGCAATGATTTCTTATATGCTAATAAATATACCGGTAGGCTATTTTTGTGGATTCGTATTAGGAATGGGAGCTATTGGTATCTGGATAGGCTTTATATTCGGTTTGGGAACAGCTTCTGTATGCTTTATTTCCCGTTTTAATAAGATTAGTAAGAAAATGGTTGCTGATGCCGAAAAGGAAAGTGATATTGTTTCAATGAGTGCATAAAGTATTAGTGATATTTAATAAAAAAGAGTCCTCTGACTAAGAATTTAGTCTGAGGACTCTTTTTTTATACTTAGTGTATATAATCAGTATTTAATAAAAGAGCAATATCTTTCTTTATAGAAGTCCATACCTTTTCACTCATTTTTGTTCCGATACATTCGATGACGTGCCCCGAAATAAGAGATCCGATTTCGCCACATGTCATTAATGGAGCATTTTGAGAAAGTCCATAAAGGAATCCTGCAGCATATAAATCGCCCGCACCGGTTGAGTCAAGACATTTAGCCTTAGTTGCAGTAGCGTGGATTACAGTGCCATTGTGAGCTATATAAGAACCCTTTGGTCCGATTTTAACTACAGCGATTGGACAAATCTCTCCTAGCTTCATAGCAGATTCTCGCGGTTCACAGCCCGTATAAGCATAAGATTCTTCTTCGTTAGCAAAAACGATATCGGTGTATTGAAGCAACTCAGTAAAGAATGCATGATTAGCATTAACGATATTATAGCTTGCTAAATCTAATACCACTTTCAGGTTTGCCTCTTTTGCCATTTTTATTGCACGACGAATAAACTCCGGTGATTGGACAAGGTATCCTTCAATGAAAAAATAATCATATCCTAAGAACATCTCAGGAGATAAATCCTGAATATTTAAATTGGCAGCAGCACCAAGATAAGTTCCGAAAGTTCTTTCTCCATCCGGAGTAATCATAGCCATTGCACAACCGGATGTAATAGTATCTACTTTAAGAAATGTCTTTACGCCATTTTTTTGTAGATCCTTTTTATAGAAGTTTCCGTAATAATCATCACAGATTTTTCCAATAAAACCTGCCTCAATTCCCATTTTAGCAAGTCCGCAAATTGCATTAGCGGCCGATCCACCGGTCGCTAAAAACGTGTCATAATCCCTAATTGCCTCAAGAATTCGCATTAATCCATCCTCATCTATCAATTGCATACTACCTTTTGGTAGGCCCATTTTTTCAAGATAAGTGTCTGATTCTAATCGGACTAATACGTCTACAAGGGCATTTCCCACTCCAAGTACTTTCATTTATCTCAATAATTTTTCTGCAAATATATTGCATATTTTAAAATAAGCGATTACTTTTGCAACGCAATCGGGAAAAAACGATGCTAAAAAGTGAC
>JBOFIZ010000450.1:0-2637 GCA_051650425.1 Bacteroidales bacterium | reverse complement strand
ATCAAGTCTTCGCGTCCGATTTCTTGAAGATACTTATCCAAAGAGGCACTCTCTCTGTTAGTAATTGATTTTGTGATTTTTAACTGTCTCATCTTGCAAAATGAAATTTGGACCGCAAAAATAATGAATAATCGTCATTTAAACAATTTTCCCTGAAGCGATTTGTTATTTATAAACATCTTTAATGCTTTACGCATTTTTATTACAGGTCATTGAATCGTAATAATAACGATACGAGTATGTAATTTGTTGCCTAACATGCTGTTTTTAAGCATTATTTAATACGAAAATAGCTTTTTGCCATATATAACTATAGTATCGTTCTGAATGTTATTTTTACTAAACAATAATATCCTCTTTTCACCCAAACCCAATCAAATCAATTACCCTTTGATTACAAGGTGATTACAAATTAAAAACTACTTATTTACGAATTCAATTCTTCATATTTCACCACTTAATATAAACTTAGCTCAACGAAATTTGTTTTCATATTAATAATTTTCAACAAATAATCAAGCTATGGAAAATGAGAAGATAAGTGGAAATCGTTCTTTTGGATTATGGGGAGCGACATTAGGATTTTTCTTTGGAATGGCTGCAGTTTCTCTTTTTGGACCTACTGCTCATAAATTTGGAGATGTCATGGGATTAGATCCGACTAAAATCGGACTTTTAGTTGCAATCCCTTCTTTATCAGGATCCATCCTTCGTATTCCATTCGGAGCATGGGTAGACACCACCGGAGGTAAAAAACCATTTAATATACTCATGATACTAGCTATCATCGGAGTTGCCGGATTAATGTGGCTTGTCAATACTCATTACCCAAACAACATGGAGGGAATGTATCCGCTTGTTCTATTCTTTGGCCTTTTAGCCGGTTGTGGTGTTGCCACCTTTTCAGTAGGTATTAGTCAGGCCTCTTATTGGTTTGAACAAAAAAGACAAGGTTATGCAACAGGCACTTTCGGTGGTGTCGGCACAATCGCTCCAGGATTATTTGCATTAATCCTTCCTATCGCAATTGCAAAGTTTGGGCTAGGAGACTCCTATATTGGATGGACTATATTTCTAATTACAGGAACCATCTTATATTTCCTTATAGGCAAAAACGCGCCTTACTTCCAATTTCGCAAAAGAGGAATGAGCGAAGCTGACAGTAAAACCGCAGCCATTGCACAAGGTCAAGAACTATTTCCTACTGGCAGCATAAAACAAAGCCTGATAGAATCAGCAAAAATTCCGGCAACATGGGTTTTAACAGCATTATATTTTGCCAGTTTCGGTGGATTTCTGGCTCTGACCGAATGGTATCCAAGTTATTGGCAGGAATATTATCATATAACACCGATTAAAGCAGGTGTATTAACTGCAACTTTTTCAATTTTATCTGCTATCATTCGCGTATTTGCAGGTCCTTTAGCAGACAAAGTCGGAGGAAAAAGATTATGCATTTATTCGATGATCCTATTAGGTATTGCAGCATTCGGAATGGGCTTTAGCTCTAACTTTGCATTATCGATGTTCTTCACTATCCTAATCGCCATTGCAATGGGTGTAAATGATACTGCCGTATTCAAAATGGTTCCATTCTTTATACCTAAAGCAGTTGGAGGTGCATCTGGATGGATCGGTGGCATTGGTGCTTTTGGAGGATTTGTAGTTCCTCCTGTCATGGGTGCTATCGCAACTAAGTTCGGTAAAGAAGGCTACGCTTGGGGATTTGAAGTCTTTGTTCTTTTAGCTCTTATCAACCTTCTGATTGTCTGGTTCGGGATGAAACACAAAGAGACAAAAGCCGCTAAATAAATTATACTGAATTCTAAAAATATACACTAAGGATGAGTCCGATTAATTGGAACTCATCCTTTTTTATTAAATAGCACCATCAATCTTAAGATCATCTCAAAAGATTAGTTACATTTGGAAAATTCAACCTATAATCAACTAATTAACTTTCATCATGAAAAATCACCTCATCTACATTACACTCATAGTTATATTAATAACTACAGCATGCAATATCTCAAACAATAAAAAAAGTATTCCCGTTATAAACTTAAATTCAATGTCTGTTATCAATGATAAATCGGAAATAGACTCTAAGTCTCTTAATATGGTACAGACACTGATCCCTCTGGAAACGACAAATTCATGTCTTCTATCTAAAATAACTTGTATTGAAGACAGTAAAGAGTTTTATTGGATTATCTCTGATGGCTTAGTTTTCAAATTCTCAAAACAAGGCAAGTTTATTCAAACTATCGGTGGAATAGGGCAAGGACCTCAAGAATATTTAAATGCTTATAGGCTACAAGTTGACGAACTTGGAAATACAGTTTACATTATGGATTATTTTGGACGTAAAATGGTTATCTATACACTAACCGGTAATTTTATAAAATCATTTGAACTCCCTCACTATTCATATAACAACTTCAAAATAAACGGATCGGATATCTATTTTTATGGATTCGATAACAGTATAACACCCGCACTTCTGAAACTTAATACAAAGACTATGATCACCGACACGATTTCCAGACCTGAACGCACAATGGAAATTGGGGAATTATTTATGGGCAAAACGTTCATTAATACAATTAACGATCAACTCTACATGTATCATTACTT
>JBOFIZ010000449.1:0-1193 GCA_051650425.1 Bacteroidales bacterium | reverse complement strand
GCGTGGCTAACTGCTTTCGATTAGAAGCGCTACATTTATCACTAACATCCACTTGCTGACAGCGAAAAACCTGCACCTTAACTGATTTTCCTCGCACAACTACCGTGGTTGTGCCACTTCCACCTGATGACGGGTAATTCGCTGTATCTAAAACAACATCAGTAGGTTGACTACGTGAAACCCAAAAACGGCTTCCATTAATATCAATCTGCCGTTCACTCTGGCTAATTTTATTAAACTCTGTTAACGCTCTAATTGCGCTTAGCTGCTCTAACTCGTCATTAGCAATGCTATACGCAGTCATAATATCAACAGATTCATTATATCTATTGAAGATTTTCTTTTGCAGAGCAAACAAGGCGGGAACTGTTATGGCAATCACCAGCATTGCCACCAGAACTTCAATTAAACCAAAGCCACGCGAGTGTGAAATAACCATCAATAATCACTCCATGAGCCGGCCATAATTCCCTGAGACTTTAAATTATCACTCATGTCATTAAGTAGTTTTGAGTCGTACGTTAACTTAAATGATGATTCAAACCACGCCTTACCTTGGCTATCTAATAAAATAGTACCGACCATAGTAACTGTATCTCCAGCGTAGAAACGAAGATTCACCTTAGAATCTTTTACACTGTCAATAAGAGATATCATACCCCTATAGTTCGAACCACCTTCAGTATAAAGAATTAAACCTTTCTCTGGATCTGTGATGTATTTATATGCTTGAGAGTCTTCTTTTGGCAACCCTGTAAGATTGATTACTATATTAGCTGGCTCGTTTTCTGATGGTGATGGAAGCTTCCCACCCAAATTACATCCCCAAACAGATGGGTACCCTGCGCCAATATAAGGATAAACCTGAAACTCATGAATGGAGCTAGCATCAAGATCAAGCCAGATATGATTAGCCAACTTCCCTTTATTTTTTGCATCAGGCATTGACTTAATTACCGCCTCGCATTTTGAGCCAGAACCGACTTTAACATCGGCCATATTTAGAAATTTTGCTTTTGATTTCTTAAACTCTTCACCTAAATATACAGAACTTGCTCTATTTTTATCATTAATATCTTTATTCTGATTAAATCCCTTTGTTTCATCTACTGGCTTCTGTCCATGTGACGGATCAACACTGATCCCAGTATCATCGCCTATCATTTTAAAATCATAGTTAGGTGTCTTAGAGC
>JBOFIZ010000448.1:0-1092 GCA_051650425.1 Bacteroidales bacterium | reverse complement strand
CAGAAGAAACGGATTGGATTTCCGACATATTCTGAGCAATCTCAGTACATAAGTTCGAACAGTAAATGATACCTTTATGACCATTAGGATTGGCTCTGTTGACAATGTCACGGTTAAATGTAAAAGGAGTACCCGTTTCGACAGCCGATTTTAAAATAAGACGGACAATATCTTTAATACTCATTGAGCGTTTCGAAATACGCGCATCATGTACACATTCGAAATAACGCTTTTCCCATTCTTCTCCGTAATAATCTTCCAGGCAATATCCTTTTGTCATGAGAATTTCGTTCGGACAAAACAGATACCAGTCCTGATTCAGATTTTCTTTAGCCATTTTCCAGAATAAATCCGGATAGCAAAGAGCAGGGAACACATCGTGGGCCTTCATTCGGTCATCACCGTTGTTTGTTCGTAATTGTAAAAACTCCGGCAGGTCTTTATGCCAGACATCCAGATAAACAGCTACGGCACCTTGTCTCATCCCTAATTGGTCAACAGCTACGGCTGTATCATTGACAAGTTTGATCCAACGTATAATTCCGCCCGCTATACCTTTAAATCCGCGAATATTACCACCCGAAGCTCTGACTTTACCAAAATACATCCCCATACCACCGCCAAATTTGCTGACCATGGCAAAGTTATCGATACTTCGGTAGATACCTTCCAGACTATCCGGCACAGTATCAATAAAGCAACTTGATAATTGATGATGAGGCTTACGCGCATTTGATAATGTTGGCGTAGCCATTGTTATTTCAAGTTTACTCAACAGATCATAAAACTTTTTGACCCATCCAAGACGATCGTTGGGCTCATTCATTGCTAAATGAAGAGCAATCCCCAGATACATTTCCTGAACCGATTCCATAACTTTATGATTATGAGTGCGTATTAAGTAACGCTTAATAAGCAGATCCAGACCGGAATAATTAAATAATTTGTTTCTTGAGTTATCAATAAACTCAGAAGCTTGCTGGATTTCAGAAAAGCTATAATGATTTAGGATATAACTTCCATATAATCCTTCATCAACCAGATATCTCAATTTGTCATAAAATGAAGAGAATCCTAAAGCCTGCTGATCTT
>JBOFIZ010000447.1:0-1137 GCA_051650425.1 Bacteroidales bacterium | reverse complement strand
CTATAAAGAACAACAGGTAACACTTTACAATAAGGTCTCATTATTTAATGCATTAACTAAGATTGAGCAATAGCTACATTTGTTACAGAAAGTGTTATTTTTTGTTAATGTTAGTTTAGAAACACAACTGATCATTGTTAGTTTTATCTCAGGTCCATTAAATAAGTTATTTTGATTTTAGTAATGTTATTAAATAGTAACTAAGAAATTAACATTAATTAATAATAATTAATACTTTATAAGTATTTTTATTGTCAGTTTAGTGATAATGAATTAACATGTTAACTAATGAAGCTGTATGTTTTCAAAGTTTTACTGAACAATAACAAATAATCAGAACATTTCTAATCATTAGGGCATGTTGTAGTCCAGATTAAAATATAAAAATGTTTAGGTTTGAAAATAAATATCCTTTTAAGTCTTTTTTAAGTATTCAGTATTTGGTGCTGTGATGAACAACACTGAGATTACAAAAAAATGAATGGCTGTTTGAAGCATTTTAAAAACTTCACTAGCGCAGTTACTTTGTTTGCACGGTTTCCGTGGTAACCGCTGCACGCTGCTGTTCCATCAGCGCCCTCTGCTGTCAGAGAGTGAACGCGCACTTTCATTCAGCTCGTCTCCTTCACTGGTTCCGCCATGTGCTTCTCGTGCACGTTGGGATTGTTTACATCTGAGCGCGTGTCCTTTTGACGCAGAATACAGCGGTGTTGTGCATTTTATACGATTGATGGGTAAAGTATTCTTAATTGCCTTATAAAAAATTAATAATTGGTAATAAATTATTATTTACGGTATTCTGAAGTGCCGACGATTACAATATCGTGCATATTCATTATCGCGATTTATCGCATTACCGAATATCGGCACAAGTCTACTCACAGGTCACTCCCCCTTGCTCTATGCTGCGCTACAGCCCTCCCTCCACAGCTCCTCCCCCATCACAACGGAGCCTGCCGTGAACGCGCAGGCTAGTAAGGCGGATAAACAGTTATGGCACATTTATGTTCGCAAACAAAAACAAATACTCAACATATAGCTAAATGTATATTCTAGTCAGAATGATTGCGCTCCGTATGTTTGGCGCGCATGCGCACGGCGACGCTCGTTCACGGAAGTTTGTGCTTCCACTCCAAG
>JBOFIZ010000446.1:0-2010 GCA_051650425.1 Bacteroidales bacterium | reverse complement strand
GGTTTTAACTTCTTTCTTCACCTAATTTTAATACATTTGTTTGCGTAATATTCTAATCAAATCTGCATATATATTTATGAAAAAGACACTTTTACTGGTATTAGCAATTACTCTCTCTACCAGTTTATCTCGTGCCGATGAAGGAATGTGGCTTCTACCTCTTTTGAAGCAACAAAAATTTGATGAAATGAAGCGAATGGGACTTAAGCTGGATGCTGAAGATATTTACAATCCCGATTCTGCCAGTATTAAAGATGGAGTAGTGATTTTTGGTGGAGGCTGTACCGGTGAAATGATCTCTCCCGAAGGACTTCTCATTACAAACCACCACTGTGGTTATGGACAGATTCAACAACACAGTTCGGTTGAAAATGACTACCTGACAAATGGATTCTGGGCTATGAACCGTAGCGAAGAGTTACCTAATCCGGGACTTACCGTTACTTTTATCGAAGCAATTGATGATGTAACTGATTATGTTATGTCGGAATTAGCGAAAGACACTGATCCGAACAGTATGAATTTTCTTTCCCCTAAATATCTCAATAATCTGGCTGCCGAAAAATACGGAAAAGAAAAACTGGCAAACGATAACGGTATTGCTGTAGAGATAAAACCTTTTTTCGGAGGTAACAAATATTACATGTTCACCAAAAAGATCTATTCGGATATTCGTCTGGTCGGAGCACCACCTTCATCTATCGGAAAATTCGGAGCAGATACAGACAATTGGATGTGGCCTCGTCATACGGGTGATTTCTCATTATTCAGAGTTTACGCTGATGTCAACGGAAATCCTGCACCCTATTCTCCGGACAATGTGCCGTTACGTCCGAAACATTGGTTCAAAATATCAACCAAAGGAGTCGAAGACAACAGCTTTGCTATGATCATGGGATTCCCTGGTACAACCAATAAATTCTATACTTCGTGGGAAGTGGCTGAAAGAAAAGATATAGATAACGATGTCCGTATCAAAGTTCGTGACCTTCGTCAGAAAGTAATGCTTGACGAAATGCTGAATGATCCAAAGATTCGTATTCAGTATGCCAGCAAATATGCAGGCTCGACCAATGGACACAAAAATGCAATTGGCAGCAGCTGGGCAATCGATATGCGTGACTTCGTGAATTCCAAGAAACAAACACAGGATGACCTACGTACATGGGCTGTTCAAAACAATAAACAAGAGTATACCGATGCACTTAATACGATGGAGCAAATTATCTCGAAACGCGAAGATTTGAAATTCCGTCGTGCAATGCTGGAAGAAGCTATTCTTCGTGGAATGGAGTTTACTTCTATACCTTATCAATTCGACTCTCTGCGTATTGCAATTGAGTCAAAAAACAAACCAAAAATCAAGAAAGAACTTGCTGCATTGGAAAAAAGCTATCATAAGCTTCATAATAAAGATTACGATATCAATGTAGATAAGAAAATAACGAAAGCCTTACTGAGTTATTATTTACAGAAAGTTCCTCTTGACAGACGACCGGTATTTATCAACGAAGTAGATTTGCAAACAGGTGGTAATATTGATTTATTCGTTAATCACATTTTCAGCAACTCAATTTTTGGTGACTATAATAAACTCCATAAGTTTATGCACTATCCAAGAATCAAAGATTTAGAAAGAGATCCGCTGATTCTTTTCACTAAATCTGTTCGCGAAGAACATGCAAACTTAAAGAAACAACTTGAAGACTTTGATTTAGCTTATGCTAAAGCGCACCGCTCATATATTAAAGGATTGCTTGAAAAAAACGGCGAGTTAGCTTATGCTCCGGATGCAAACTTTACTTTGCGCCTGACTTACGGACAGGTAAAAGGTTATAAGCCTAAGGATGCGGTTTATTACGAATCTCAAACAACACTTGATGGGGTTATCGAAAAAGAAGATTCTACGAATTGGGAATTTGTCGTAAGTCCTAAACTAAAGGAGTTGTATAAGAATAAAGATTTTGGTCGTTATGCCAATAAAGACGGGAAACAACCGGTGGCTTTTGC
>JBOFIZ010000445.1:0-2541 GCA_051650425.1 Bacteroidales bacterium | reverse complement strand
GGAGGATCGATATAGTAATCTAAGAACTCTAGAACGAAGTTATTTCTTGTATCTGCAATGGGGAAGTTTTCAGCAAATACTTTGTATAATCCCTCATTCTTACGTGTTTCAGCTGGAGTATCGAGTTGTAGAAAGTCTTGGAAGGACTTTAATTGCACTTCAAGGAAATCCGGATAAGAAAGTGGATTCTTAATTGATGCAAAATTTACCCTTTGATTAGCGTTATTCAAAGACATTGTAAGAGTGGATTAGTTGAAACTAAAAAAATAAAGCGCAAAAAGGTTAAGAACCCTCCAAAGAGGATTCCTAACCATTATTCCTAGATAGAAGGATATATTACTTAAGTTCAACTTCAGCTCCAAGCTCTTCAAGTTGTTTTTTAAGAGCTTCAGCTTCGTCTTTAGATACACCTTCTTTCAATGTTGCAGGAGCAGCGTCAACGATATCTTTAGCTTCTTTCAAGCCAAGACCAGCTAATTCTTTAACAGCTTTAACGATAGCTAATTTGCTAGCACCAGCTGATTTCAAAACAACATCAAATGATGTTTTTTCTTCAACAGCTTCAGCAGCAGGACCAGCCATAACAACTGCAGCAGCAGCTGGCTCAATACCGTACTCATTTTTAAGGATCTCTGCTAGTTCGTTAACTTCTTTAACTGTTAAGTTTACTAATTGTTCAGCAAAATTTTTCAAATCTGCCATTTCTGTATAGTTTAAATAGTTTATACTAATTTCTTAATTTATCTTATGTTGGGATCAGAAGCAGATTACTCTGCAGCTGCTGATTCACCTTCTTTTTCAGCCTTAGCAACAAGAGCTGAAATAATGTTGCGCATTGGAGATTGAAGCAATGATACAACGTCTGCGATAAGCTCGTTTTTGCTCTTGATCGCGCAAAGTGTATTCAATTGATCTGCACCGTAGAAACTTTCTTCTACATAAGCACCTTTCAACGCAGGAATTTCACCTTTGTCACGGAAAGTTTTGATCAATTTCGCAGGTTCATTACCTACGTTAGAGAACAACATTGCAGATGTACCTTTCAATGCTCCGTATAGCGGAGAAAAATCTGTATCCAATGATTCAAGAGCCTTCTTCAACATAGTGTTTTTAACCACTAATAATTTTACGTCAGCTTTGAAACACGCTCTTCTGAAATCGCTAGTCTTTGCAGCGTTCAACCCTGTAGTATCAGCGATATAGAAGTGATTGTATTCTTTAATAGTAGAAGCTATAAGCTCCACCATAGCACCTTTATCTTCCTTTCTCATAATTCCTTAATTTTAGTTTTCTTCAACTGATTTAGGATCAATCTTGATACCCGGACTCATGGTACTTGAAAGAAAAATGCTCTTAATATATGTACCTTTAGCTGCTGATGGTTTCAGTTTGATAATAGTAGAAATAAATTCTTTAGCATTATCACGAATTTGATCTGCAGTGAAAGAAACTTTACCGATTGAAGTATGAACGATACCAGTTTTGTCAACTTTGAAGTCGATTTTACCAGCTTTTACTTCAGTTACAGCTTTACCAACTTCGTTTGTAACTGTACCACTTTTTGGATTCGGCATTAAACCACGAGGACCTAATACACGACCTAGAGCACCGATTTTACCCATGATAGAAGGCTGAGTGATGATAACATCGATATCAGTCCATCCACCTTTGATCTTAGCGATATACTCATCAAGACCAACGTAGTCTGCACCCGCAGCTTTAGCATCAGCTTCAGCATCTGGAGTACATAAAACCAAAACTCTTACTTGTTTACCAGTACCGTGAGGTAGAGATGCAACGCCACGAACCATTTGATTCGCTTTACGAGGATCAACACCTAAACGAACATCGATATCTACAGAAGCATCGAACTTTGTCAAAGTAATCTCTTTAACTAGATCACTAGCCTCTTTAAGAGAGTACGTTTTCCCTGCTTCAATCTTGCTAAAAGCCAACTTTTGATTTTTTGTAAGTTTACCCATCTCAATTGAAGTTATTAATTATTAAAAGGGAATTCTCCTGTAACAGTGATACCCATACTTCTCGCAGTACCTGCCACCATTGTCATAGCAGATTTTAACTCAAAACAGTTCAAGTCCGGCATTTTATCTTCAGCAATCGCTTTCACTTGTTCCCAAGTAATCGAAGCAACTTTTTTACGGTTTGGCTCAGCCGATCCGCTTTTAAGTTTAGATACCTCTAGTAATTGTACCGGTACAGGAGGAGTTTTTACGATAAAATCAAATGACTTATCTGTATAGTAGGTGATAACAACAGGTAATACTTTACCTGCTTTGTCTTGAGTTCTGGCATTAAATTGCTTGCAAAACTCCATGATATTGATCCCTTTAGAACCTAAAGCAGGACCAACGGGAGGAGAAGGATTTGCAGCACCTCCTTTGATTTGTAATTTAATTTGTCCAGCAACTTCTTTAGCCATTGTTTTCTAAATTTACGTTTGACAATCAGAAGGCAATATTATGCCTCTTTTTCAACTTGTAAAAAACCAAGCTCGAGCGGAGTTTTTCGCCCGAAAATCTT
>JBOFIZ010000444.1:0-1509 GCA_051650425.1 Bacteroidales bacterium | reverse complement strand
TATTTGAATAATGCCTATAACTTCCCATGTTTGTCTAAAATTTACCGTGACAGTCAGAACAAACGTGTGTTCTTCGGTCCATGGGAAACTTACTTCTTACTGGCTGAAGCATCTTTGTACAACTGGAATACAGGAGGCTCTGCAAAAGAATTTTATGAGGCTGGTGTAAAAGCTAGTTTTGATTATACAAACAATCAGGGATTCCCTATCAATGATGTTGTAAATGATTATCTGGCTTCGACAGAATATAATCGTGTAGGTACATCGGTAAACTTTGATCATACGACAGAAGCAACACCGTTTACGATTAATTATGTGGACGGATATACGAAGAAAGCCAGTACAGTGACTTATGAGTATCCGAAAAACTCGATTTACAAAGGCGGAGCCTTTAATAATGATAAGTTGACGAAGATCATTACTCAGAAATATCTGGCTCAAATGCCATATCTTCCATTGGAAGCATGGACTGATCACCGCAGATTAGGATTGCCGTTTATGGAAAATCAGGCAGTAGAGATTGACTACAATCCGATGACGCAGGTTCCATTGACAGTAGGCACATCTAAAGAATGTCGATTGGAGTTCTATCCGAAACGTTACCGTTACCCGGCAGATCTTCAGATCAACAACTCTACCGGTTACAATCAGGCTTTAGAGCTTTTGGGTGGTCCTGATAAAACGACTACAAATTTATGGTGGGTTCTGAAATAAGAACCCCCATTTCTATGATAAAACAAGAAATATGAAATTTAAACTATTAACTATTGCTTTTTTAATCACTCACTTGTCTGTTTCGGCAAAGGATTTCGTTGACTATGTCAATACCCTGATGGGGACAAACTCAACGTATGAGTTCTCTTACGGGAATACTTATCCTGCCGTAGCCAGACCGTGGGCAATGAACTTCTGGTCTCCTCAGACGGGACCGAACCGCAGCGGATGGATGTATGCCTATGGCGATTCGACGATTCGCGGTTTCCGTCAGACACACCAGCCGAGTCCGTGGATCAATGACTATGCAACTTTCTCTTTAATGCCTGTTTCGGGTGATTTGAAGGTGAGTCATAAAGACCGCAGAGTAGGGTTCAAACATGAAAATGAAGTAGCAACACCTTATTTCTATAAGGTAAAAATGAATAATGAGGTAAATGCCGAAATCACATCGACAGATCGGGGTGCCGTATTCAAAGTTGCTTATCCGCATAAGGATAAAAAATACCTGATTGTAGATGCCTACGATGGCGGAAGTATGCTGGAACTGGCAGAGTCAAACAAGAAGGTAACCGGCTATGTGAAAAATAACAATGGTGGAGTACCTGATAATTTTGCCAATTATCTGACTATGGAGTTCAACTATCCGGTAGTTAATTCAGGAGTTATGATTAATGGTGAGCTTTTCCCGGGCAAACGTAAAGGAGAGCATAATCAGATTGCCATGTATCTTGAGTTTGATATTCCGGAAGGAAAAGATCTGATTGTGAAAGTTGCTTCATCATTCATCTCGCC
>JBOFIZ010000443.1:0-1641 GCA_051650425.1 Bacteroidales bacterium | reverse complement strand
GGTGTATTGGTGCTAGTGATGCATCTAGCTCTACGAGTTGTAATTGTATATCCAATAAAAGCCAGTGCATGATAAATGGAACTACTGCATTGTTAAATGATATCACCGTTCCAGTGACATTTAATGGACTCGATGGCGGAAAATACTTTATCTACTCTGGGGTTAGAAGCACCATTAAGGCAGGTAATATTACCATTGCAAATAAATATGGTAGCACGAAACTGATGTTTTCTAATTATGGTCGAGTGACTGTGTGCGCTGTAGATGGGAAATTTGGATATGAGCGATGCAGTGATGCAAGTAAAAACAAAATCAGATAGAGGTTTTTCTCTCGTTGAGTTAATGATTGCAATGGCTCTGGGGAGTTTGTTGATATTATTGATTAGTGACTCCTATACCAAATCTGTGGTTTCAATAAATAAGATCCATGATGTGAAGAATTTGGATGCGCAACTTAATAATGTGGCTGCGCAGATGACGAAAGAGATCAGGCGAGCAGGGTTTGTTAATTATAATTATGAGCGTGAGAATCGCCATTTAGCTCTGTATCGATTTCCTTTAACAGTCAACGGGGTAAGTTATCACTCACCCATTACTATTGGGCCAAAAGAACAGTGTGTATTTTTCTTTTATGATACCAATAAGAATGGATGTATAGGTGACAAGACCGATGATGATATATCATGCAAAGTACAAGTTGTAGACAATGAGGATTTTGTTGGTTATAAATTCGATAATAATAAAATAAAGTATTCGCCAGCAAAAACTAACGGTTGTGACTCTGGTATTTGGCAATCGATGTTTGATGAGAAAAAAATTAAGGTTGATGATTTTAGTGTGAAGGTAGTTAGTGTTAACTCAGTCATGTCGGCTGATAAAACTACAACATTAAAATTCCCTGTCATCTCCTTATACATCAAGGCAAGTTCTGTAAAAAATAGCAGTATAACAAGAGATGTTACTAAGATATTTATACTTGAGAGTTCAATGCTATGATTAAAAAAGGATTTGCGACATTGACAGTCACGCTTGTTTTGAGCGCGTTCGCTTTGATTGCTGTATTTTATTTAAGCAAAGGCATGTTATTTAATGCAAAGAAAGCGAACGATGAAGCTGTTTACTATGAAGCCTATAATGCAGCACATTCAGGAATGACTCAGGCTCTTAAAACTGTAACGAAAAATAATAAAAGGTTGCCGTGCTTATTTGAAAGTAAAGAGATGAAGAATAAAGGAACGGTAAATAACAACTGTTATTGTCGGCCTGATGATAACGCCGTAAATGAAAATAGCGAAGTGGTTTGCGAAGGTCAGTTTTCATTTAATGGTGAGCAAAAAGAAAATTCAAAGCTAATTTCCACATATAGAACTACAATTCGTCATGATAAAAGTGGACTTTTTGAAATAGTATCGACCGGTCAGGCGAATGGTTTTGAAACTATATTACGTACTGTATACCAATCTATTGGTGGGATGAAAACGATACCTAAATCCGCAATTGTCTCTACTGGTGATGTATATATTGTGGGTAATACATACTTTCATATTGCAGATGGCAGTGTTACTGGAGGGAGTGTCGAAACGGGAGGGAAGCTATTTTATGATTTACATCAGGGCTCTAAGACACCTAACTATGATTTTA
>JBOFIZ010000442.1:0-3401 GCA_051650425.1 Bacteroidales bacterium | reverse complement strand
ACATTTGTAAAAGATCGTTTAGGACATGATCAGCGTTATGCCATCGATCCGACTAAAATAACGAATGAATTGGGATGGACTCCCCAAACAATGTTTGATGAAGGTATAATTAAAACCGTTCGTTGGTATCTGGATAATCAGGACTGGGTAGAAGAAGTTACTTCAGGCGATTATCAGAAATACTACGAAAAAATGTATGGCGATAGATAATGTTTGAATTTTTATTTAAGAAGAAAAGAAGCGAAAAGTTATTTTTTCATACAGATGTGCATGCACATTTCCTCCCGGGTATTGATGACGGTGCTAAAACAACCGAATCATCTCAATATCTGCTCGAATCGTTGATGGGCTTTGGTATCGAAAACTTTGTGGCTACACCACACATTACACATGAAACGTTTCCGAACGATCGAACAACGATTACTGATGCTTTTAATCGTTTGCAAAATCATTTGACTGATACATCTCTGAATCCCAATATTCATTTCTCGGCCGAATATCGGTTAGACGAATTGTTTGAGGCTCATCGGGATGCCGGACAATTGATTCCGTTTCCGAAAAACTATCTGTTGATTGAGAATTCATTTATTCAACCTTTTATGGGGATACGTGATACGGTTTTTCAATTGCAGTTAGACGGTTACAAACCGATTCTGGCACATCCTGAGCGCTATCCGTATTACCATACGGACAAAACGTTCTATGACGAGATGCACGCTCAGGGCTGTCTCTATCAGGTAAATCTGCTCTCATTTTCCGGACTTTATGGTCCTGAAGTGAAACAAGTGGCTTATCAGCTCCTAAAAAAAGGCTATGTTGATTTTATAGGAACAGATACGCATCACAGACATCATATTGAGGCGATAAAGAAGTTTATGCAGACGAGTGATTATGCAAAACTGGAGAAGGGAGCAAAAAATATTCTCAATAATACACTCTTCGAATAACTACGTTTTCATAATGTATTTTGTAGAAGGAATTGTACTTTAAGAAAAGCGGGATTTGTATAGGTTTCACCTTACATTCCCGCTTTTCTTGTATAAACCGCTAGGATGTAATTATTATTTTTGCCACTTAAAATAAAGCATATTGATAGAATAGTATGTGTAAATAGATCAATATGTCAAATATTTGAATAGTTACCCTAAAGTCTTGATAGACTGTTTAATAATGATTAAAAACAAATGATAACATGCGTGTTATTTAAAAATGTTGTTGTATTTTAACCATCAGATTGCTTTTATATCGATTTAAATCCCTTATTTTTGGCTCGATTTAATTATTTTAATAATCAATTAAGGATGAAAAAATTGAAATTTGGTGAGCTAACTGCACGTGTACCTATCATCCAGGGTGGCATGGGAGTAGGCATCTCTCTATCGGGATTAGCCTCAGCAGTAGCAAATGAAGGAGGCGTAGGCGTTATCTCAAGCGCAGGTCTGGGCCTTTTATATAATAAGCTTTCTAGTAACTATGCTGAAGCAAGTATTTTGGGGTTAAAAGAAGAATTAAGAAAAGCACGCGAGAAAGCCAAGGGGATTATCGGGGTAAACGTGATGGTTGCGATGACCAATTTCGCCGACATGGTGAAAACAAGTATTGCCGAAAAAGCGGATATCATCTTCTCCGGAGCCGGATTGCCATTGGATCTGCCAGGCTTTTTGACAAAAGACAGTGTTACCAAACTGGTGCCGATTGTCTCTTCTGCCAGAGCCGTAAAGATTATTTGCGAAAAATGGAAAAACAATTACGATTATCTGCCTGATGCAGTCGTAGTGGAAGGACCAAAAGCAGGTGGCCATTTAGGTTATAAAGAAAATCAGTTAAGCGATGAGAGTTTTTCTCTTGAGCAAGTTTTACCTGAAGTTGTACGCGAAGTTCGCTTCTTCGAAGAAAAGTACAACGTTGAGATTCCGGTAATTGCTGCAGGGGGAATTTATACGGGTGAAGATATCCATAGGATGATGGAGCTTGGAGCCACAGGTGTTCAACTGGGTACACGTTTCGTGACTACACATGAATGTGATGCTTCCGATGAATTTAAGCATACCTACATCAATGCATCGGAAAAAGATATCGAGATTATTAAGAGTCCCGTAGGTATGCCGGGAAGGGCTATCTTTAGTAACTTTATCAAAGAGGTTCGCGAAGGAAAGAAACAGCCGAAAAGCTGTCCTTACCATTGTATCCGCACCTGCGATATATCTAAAAGTCCTTATTGTATTATGCTTGCCTTGTTTAATGCATTCAAAGGTAATCTTAACAGAGGTTACGCTTTTGCAGGAGCCAATGCACATAGGGCCGATAAGATTCTATCTGTTAAAGAGACGATCTCATCGCTTATGCAGGAGTTTAAAATGCGTGTCGATAAAAAGTAAACGGAATCAAGACACCTGACAATAAAAATCAAAGCGGGATTATCCTGAACAGTCTGACTGTCGTGGATAATCCCGCTTTTTGTTTTC
Organism: Bacteroidales bacterium; assembly: GCA_051650425.1. Taxonomy (GTDB): domain Bacteria; phylum Bacteroidota; class Bacteroidia; order Bacteroidales; family UBA7332; genus UBA7332. The sequence goes on along the minus strand of JBOFIZ010000442.1, from coordinate 936 downwards.
TCAGAATCCGAAGTATCAGATATAGATTACCTCCGGATGAATCTTAATACCGAATTTAGCTTTCACATCTGCTACCACATTTGCGGCAAGATCTATAATCTCCTGTGCCGTAGCACCCCCTTTGTTTACCAGTACCAATGCCTGCTTATCGTGTACTGCAGCGTGTCCCAGCGATTTCCCTTTCCAGCCACACTGTTCGATCAGCCAGCCGGCAGGAACTTTCACAGTAAACTCATCTACGAAATAGGAAGGAATATTCGGATATTGCTCTTTCAGTTTATCGAACTCAGCTTTCTTTACAAACGGATTCATGAAATAGCTCCCTGCATTACCCAATATATTTGTGTCGGGCAGTTTGCTCTCACGCACCTCAATGATCGTCTTACGCACCAACTCCAGATTAATCTCCTTATCCTTTAGCAACTCCTGTAAGTTACCGTATGAGAGGGTATAGCCTTCCTGTTTATTTAAACGGAAGGTCACTCCGGTTACAATATATTTATTCTTCCATTCCGATTTAAACTTACTCTGACGATATCCGTAGGCACAATCAATCTGATCAAATGTATAAGGCTTTCCGTCTTCCTGCGCTATACAATGCACCTGCTCGATAATATCTTTTGCTTCGATACCGTATGCACCGATATTCTGTATAGCGGATGAACCTACTTCTCCCGGAATAAGCGAAAGATTCTCTGCTCCGTAGTAGGAGTGAGCAACACAATACGCCACGAAATCATCCCACGTAACACCCGATTCTGCATATAGATAAACATGTTGCTCATCTTCGCGCACAAGGTTTATCGCTTTCATGTTCGAATGTAGAATGACACCTGCATAATCCTTTGTAAATAAAAGATTGCTTCCGCCACCGATATGAAACAATGGGAGACCCTCAAAGCGGGTATCCGACAAAATAGCCCCCAACTCCGCTTC
>JBOFIZ010000441.1:0-3624 GCA_051650425.1 Bacteroidales bacterium | reverse complement strand
CCTTCAGCATAATTGATTAAACGCTCTAACGCTGTTTTAGCTTTTTCCCATTTAGCAGGATCCTTCTCTGGAAATAATTGTTTTCCAGTGTTATCTCGTAATTGTAAAGCTTCAACGTATTCGCCATTATAAAGTGGACTTGCTGCATAGACATGTAGTTTAGCAAGAATTGCAAGAGCTGCTGATTTTGTTGGAGCAGCGGCCCTTTCTTTTGGCTCTGTTTCCGGAAGTAGATCTAAGCATCCATTTAATTCTGCATCAATAAAATTGATAACTTCATCAAGAGAAGCTCTATAAAAATCAAGATCGGTTTCATTTGGAGAAACAGACTTATTCATAATAGGAATCGGACCATATAATTCGAATAATAAATAATGGTAGTAAGCGCGCAGAAATCGAGCCTCATTTTTTAGTAAGACTAATTCGGCCTCGTCTATAAAGTCAGTATCACCTGAAGGAGGAATCGTATGTGCATTTTCTAAAAATAGGTTAGCTTGACGGATTTGCTTATATAAATGCCACCGGGTAAAATCAGCATTTCCGGCATGATAACCTACAGCACATACGTCTTTTGTATTCCATTGGCCGTTTTTCAATTCGTCAGAAATACCAGGCCATGGATTATCTAAACCATTTAATGACGCATAACTACTGTTTAAAATAATATTGCTATAGTCAGGAATACCACTATAGATATAACGATGGAAACGGCGAGCGTATGAAGTATTATTAAAAACTTCTTCCATATTTAGCTCTGCAGCTAATTGATCGGATACATCCAGATAAGTACAACTTGTTGTTGCAGAAACAATCATTGTTGCTAATAGTAATTGTTTAAATTTATGTGATATTTTCATTGTTTACATTTTAATTATTAGATAGTAAAGTCAAGTCCAAATGTGAATGTTCTGTTTAACGGATATGCAAATCCTCCGTTACCATTACCTAATTCAGGGTCCCACATTTTAATTTTATCCCATACGAATAGGTTGTTTCCAAGCAAGTACACACGAAGACCTTTCAAACGCATTTTAGATAGAGTCTTTGGGTTGAATGTATATCCCACTTCCACATTCTTCAAACGGATAAAGCTTGCATCACGTTGCCACCAGGTACTTGCAGCTGTATTGTTAGGGAATGCACCTGAATGTAATCGGGGAAACATGACATCCTGGCTTGGATTTGCTTCTGTCCAGCGATTAGCAACCACATCTCTTACTGCAGATTCTTCAATACCTCGGACGAAAGGAAAAAATGCATGACCCGTATTGGCGCCTAGAACAGTAGATGTGTTACCTGCACCTTGGAAGAAAATACCAGCGTAAAGACCTTTCCATTCTGCATTAAATCCAAATCCATAAACAATTTCCGGTATAGACGGATGTCCTACATCTACCATTTGATCATTACTGTCGATTTTCCCATCACCGTTTAAATCTTTGTATTTGATATCACCCGGACGTAGTCCTGATGATAATCCTGAAACAACTCCAGGTTTAAGTTCATAAGTTTTGTCCAGACCATCGCCTTTTATAATGAAATCATCGTGTGTATAAAGTCCGTCAGCAACATAAAGCTTCCATGAGTTTAATCGGGCACCTTTCATTTCTAGCCAAGGATAATTTTGATCTGCTTGATCATATTCTACAATTTTATTGCGGGCAAAAGTGAAGTTTCCTCTTGCACTTAAGTTAACTTCGCCTACGCGATGATTGATATTTATACTGGCATCCATTCCCTGATTTTCTACGATACCAAAGTTCTGCCATGGCATTTGATGGAATCCTGTAACATTTGATACAGTTGCGCGTTGTAATAGAATATTATGGCGACGATTTTTAAAATAATCAACCTGTAAATCAACTTTATTATTGAAGAAACCTAAGTCCAGACCGTAGTTCTGTTTTACTTCTATTTCCCAGGTCAGGTATGGCGATTCAAATAAGTTCTCGATAATTCCATTACCTATTCCACCCATAGATCCATTATTATTATAGCCTAAATCATATCCAGATGCATTTGACTTCATTGTCCCCCGATACATAAAACGAGCTCCTCCAGTATTATCATTACCAGTACGACCAACAGAAGCTCGAATTTTAAATTTATTCATTATGTTATTAATATTCGAGGAACTATAAAAGTTCTCATTACTTAAGTACCAGCTTAGACCTGCAGCTGGAAAAAAACCAAACCTGTTACCTTTAGCAAAGGTTTCTGATCCGGTATATCCAAAGCTTCCTTCTACAAAATACCGATCATCAAAACCGTAAGAAAAACGACCGATGAAGCCCTGCTTTCTAAATGGCAGATAACTACCTTGATCCTGTTTGTCTTTATGCATATATAATAAAAGACCGGTTACATCATGTTTTTCAGCAAAGGTTCTTTTATAGTTCAAAGATGTTTCAAAGTATATTTGCTTATTGGAAGACGAACTGTTGTCATCTGCAAGTGTTTCGCTTCCTTCTATTATTTTTTTATAAATGATTTTACCATCTTCATCTCTGCCAGTTGCTATATATTGTGTTGGTGTTTTTGTTCTTCTCGAAACATATTGAAGGTTGGCATCAAAGCTTAATGCAGCTTTAAAAGACAGCCCATTTGTTATAAATTTCAAATCCTGATCTAATTGAACTTTAGATTGAATATTTGTTCTCCATTCTTGTGTATATCCTGAGTGCATCAATTGATTGTATGGATTCACACGTGTACTTGATGGACGTGGATGTCCTGCAATTGTGCCATCAGAATATTGCATTGGGAACATGTGAGGAGGTGTCAGACACATTGAGGTAAAGATCGTATTAGAACCTACGCCCGGATAGTTCGTTTTCAGATATTGTCCACTGATATCAACACCAATGTTTGTTGTTGGAGAAGCTTCAAAGTCCACATTACTTCTTAAATTGTAACGCTCTAATCCGATATTTGTATCGTAATTTGTCATCTGATTAGATTCGAATATACCATTTTCTTTGAAATATGCCCCCGAGACAAAGTATTTTGCTCGTTTAGCTCCCCCGCGAACATTTAACGTATAACGCATATTGAATGTATTGTCGCGCAACATACCTCCTAACCAATCGGTATTTGGATATAAATCAGGATCAATACCCGATTCATACATCTCAATTAGCTCGTCTGAATAAATACCTTCTTTCCCTTCATTGTTAAGAGCTTCGTTAAACATACGAAGGGTTTCAGCTGAGTTCATAAATTTTGGTAGGCGGGTAGGCTTTAATGATGTTAATTCTCCACGGAAAGTTATTCGGGGTTTTTCATCCATACCACGTTTAGAGGTGATAAGAATTACTCCATTCGCACCTTCAGCACCATAAACAGCTGTAGCCGCTGCATCTTTCAATAAGGTAAATGTTTCGATTTCGTCTACTTCGATATCAGACATAGAACGAGGCACTCCATCAACAAGAATCAGTGGATTCGTACCTCCTTTAAAAGAGCTGACACCACGAATCCAGAAGTCAGAGTTATCATAACCCGGCTCTCCGGATCTTTGTACGGCAATCAAGCCGGATACTTTACCTGCCAGATTATTCGTTAGATTTCGTGAGGGAGAAATAGCTAATTCTTTTGTCGTAATATTATTAATAGAACTCACGA
>JBOFIZ010000440.1:0-1829 GCA_051650425.1 Bacteroidales bacterium | reverse complement strand
TCTTTTTCAATCAATAATAGATTCAAAAAATGGGTGCTTTAACTAAAACAGATTTTAATTTTCCAGGACAGAAAAGTGTTTATCATGGCAAAGTTCGTGATGTTTATAAAATCAACGAAGAGCTATTGGTAATGATCGTTAGTGATCGTATTTCAGCATTTGATGTGGTATTGCCTAAAGGGATTCCTTTTAAAGGGCAAATGTTGAATCAAATTGCTTCGAAATTCCTTGATGCAACGAATGATATTTGTCCGAACTGGAAATTAGCTACTCCGGATCCAATGGTTACTGTAGGTGTACAATGCCAGTCATTTCCGGTTGAGATGATTGTACGCGGTTACTTATGCGGAAGTGCATGGAGAGCTTACAAAAGCGGTGTGAGAGAGATTTGTGGAGTTAAACTTCCTGAGGGAATGAGAGAGAACGAGAAGTTCCCGACACCTATTATTACTCCGACGACAAAAGCCGAACATGGCTTTCATGATGAAGATATTTCAAAAGAAGAGATTTTGAGCCAGGGATTGGTTTCGCCGGAAGATTATGCGATTCTTGAAAAATATACGATGGCTCTTTTCCTTCGTGGTACTGAGATCGCAAAAGAAAGAGGCTTGATTTTGGTTGATACGAAATACGAATTCGGGAAACATGGTGAAACGATTTATTTGATCGATGAGATTCATACTCCGGACTCTTCACGTTATTTTTATGAAGAAGGATATATGGATCGTTTCGAGAAAGGAGAGCCGCAACGTCAGTTATCTAAAGAATTTGTTCGTGAATGGTTAATGGAAAATGGGTTCCAGGGAAAAGACGGACAACAGGTTCCTGAAATGACCGACGAAATTGTAAAAGGAATTAGCGAAAGATATATGGAGCTTTTCGAAAAGATAACAGGAGAGAAATTTGTTCCTGCTTCAGAAAAGAACATAGCAGAGCGTATTGAAAAAAATGTGACTGCTTATTTGCAAAGTCTGTAAATTACTAAAACCAAATATATAAGGCTGTCCCGTTTTCTGGACAGCCTTTTTTTCTATTGAATATGAAAAAATATGGATTAATTGGTTATCCGCTTTCTCATTCTTTTTCTCAAAGATACTTCACGGATAAGTTTGAAAAGGAACAGATTGATGCCGTCTACGATAATTATTCATTGTCAGACATAGATCAGATTCGGCCATTACTTGGCGATGTACAGATAGGAGGTTTGAATGTGACGATTCCTTATAAAGAGCAGGTAATACCTTTTCTGGATTGCTTAGATGAAACTGCAAAAGAAGTCGGAGCAGTGAATGTTATTCGGTTTGAAGATTCATTGGAAGGGCGCAAGGCTGTAGGGTGCAATTCTGATGTAATAGGTTTTCGCGAGTCAATTCGGAAATTTATAAAACCGTACCATCAAAAAGCATTAGTTCTTGGTACCGGAGGTGCATCTAAAGCTGTCGTATTTGCATTACGGCAGTTAGGAGTTTCTTATCAGTATGTTTCGCGTAAAGCTGATCATGTTAATGGCATTATATCTTATGATGAATTGTCAGAAAAAGATATGGCTGAGAATCTTATAATTATCAATACAACGCCCTTAGGAATGTATCCGGAGACAGAGACTGCACCGGCAATTCCATACGAATATCTGACCGAGAAGCATCTTTTATTTGATTTGGTGTATAATCCGGAGGTAACACGCTTTCTGCAATATGGAAAAGATGCCGGAGCAACATCAATCAATGGATTGGAAATGCTATATTTGCAAGCAGAAGCCGCTTGGATTTTTTGGAATAAATAAAAGAACACGATTAATTGCTAAAAATATATTTTAATTATGGCAACAA
>JBOFIZ010000439.1:0-4423 GCA_051650425.1 Bacteroidales bacterium | reverse complement strand
GGCAGTAACAAGAAAACATTTTTTCAATCCTGTCATAACTATAGCTTTATTTTAAAAGTTCCAATAATTCATCCCGAGTCAACTTATGAGATAAGTCCGTGCCTTCAAGCAGAGAGTCGGCCAAATCTTTTTTAGTCGCATGCAATCTCAGGATTTTTTCTTCAATCGTATCCTGAGCAATCAGTCTGTAGATCGTTACAGGACGAGTTTGTCCGATACGATAAGCTCTGTCCGATGCCTGATCTTCAATAGCCGGATTCCACCATGGGTCCATATGTATTACAAAATCGGCAGCTGTCAGATTTAACCCTAATCCTCCGGCTTTCAAACTGATAAGAAACAGAAGTTCATCTCCGGTCTGATATTGGCGAACCAATTTCTCTCTTTCCGGTATTGATGTTGAACCGTCCAAATATAAGTAAGAAATTCCTTTTTCATCCAACGCTTTACGAATAAGTGCCAAATGACTCGTAAATTGGCTGAAAACAAGGGCCCGGTGATTATTTTCTTTCAACTCATCGACGATATCCAGGAACGTATTAATTTTTGATGAAGACATATTAATGCCTTTATTCACCAGATTAATATTACATGCAGCCATACGCAATCGTGTGATTTCGGCTAACGCTTGTATCTGAGTTAATGCACCATCTTCGGTCAATTTCGTTTCGGCCTCTCTGCGAATTAATTCATAAGCAGCGGTTTCTTCTTCCGATAGCTGAATCTCCTTAACGATTTCTGTTTTTGGAGGTAGCTCATCCAGAACGGCATTTTTGGTTCTTCGCAACAAGAATGGTGATATCAGTTTCTTCAATCTCTTCTGCTGTTCTTTATCACGCATTTCGATTATCGGGAATACAAATCGGTCTTTGAATCGCTCAAATGTACCCAACAATCCCGGATTGATGAAATTAAATAAGTTCCAGATCTCACCTAAGTGATTCTGAATCGGTGTACCTGTAAGAATTAACCGGAAGTCAGCTTTTAACTTCATCGCTGCCTTCGACATCTTTGTCTCTTTATTCTTGATTGTATGAGCTTCATCCAAAGCAATCATACTCCATTCTTTCTGAGTCAAACGTTCTTCCTCTGTTACCAGAACTCCGTAAGTGACAATACATACATCATTGGCCTGAGCCAGTCTGATTTTCTCTAATCGATCGGCTGAGGGAGAAAGATTGACAATATTCAGAGATGGTGCAAAATTGCTGATCTCACGAATCCAGTTTGGTAAAACCGAAGCCGGTGCCACAACTAAAGAAGGACCTTCTTTTGCTTTATAAAGCAGCATTGATATAGTCTGAATTGTTTTACCAAGACCCATGTCGTCTGCCAGACATGCCCCGGCACCCCAACCATCCAGTCTAGCCATCCAACGGAAACCTTCTGCCTGATAATCTCTCAGTTCTGCCTGAAGATTACAAGGAACCTGGTATTCGGTTGTTTCCTGAACTTTCAGTTTTTCGCGGAACTCGTAATATTGTTTGTCAGCTTGCAAATTAATGCCCTGCATTGTCAGGTCTTCAATAAAGGAAGTCGTAAACTGATCCAGTACTAAGCCTTCTTTTGTATCCTGCACATAGGCATCCAGATCCAGTAACTGTTTTCTAAGTTGTTCGGTCAACGCTAAAAATTCTCCGTCTCCTAATTCAATAAAACGTCCCTTACTGTTACGAGTAGCTTTCAGAAGTTCTCCGATCGTCAGAATCTTATCTTCCGAAACCTTCAGCTCTCCTTCCAGCTCAAACCAGTGAGAACGGCTTCTAAGTGAGATATTCAGACTTCCCGAATTGGCATAACCTGTGATTTTGTATTTTACGCCCTCCGGCCATTCCATTACGGCAACCTCATTCATCGCACGAATCGTCTCGATAAACTCGAGACAGTTATACGGATCATCGAAAATATAGATATCGTTTTCTTCTTCGTCATCCATTACTATTTGATCCAAAGCATTTTTTACAATCATCCAATTGGATCTCTCCGCTTCCAGATTCCGTTCTGCCTGTACGCGTTCATCACCCAATTGTCCGAAAACATGTTTCGCGCCAACACCGGCCTTGCAGTAAGGTGCTTCTGAAGTAAACGGTTTTATAAATAATTCCGCTTTCAACGTGTCTCCGATAGGAATAATCTGAACAAATATACGAGAGTCAGCCTGTAGCTGCTTAATTGTCGAATTCTTATCAACCAGATCCGAATAAATTGTTATATCATTCTTCAGCTTATTCAGCAAAGCCAGCAACTTATCTTTTCCTCCCGTTGGGACAAACTTAATCTGATCCAACAGCTGTAAATAGGTTTGTTGTGTCTTAGTCAGATTCATCACTTTAATACGCGTATTATTCTCCCGCTCTATCTGGCAGCTTAATTCAGGCTCCTCGACATTGATATGCAACTGATAGCCTCCCTCTTTTTGAGTTATGGTCAATTCCGGTTTAGTTTCAACTATCTCGATAGGAATAGTCGGATTGTCAGCCAGAAACACATAAGGATGTCCGCCAAGATGCTTCAACGCAGCATGCATATAAAGAACGAATTGCTTTCTGTAATAGAAATCGCGCTCTATACAATCAGCAACTTTCTTATCTTGCTCCGTCATCCCCTCCGTTTCGTAAGCTGCAAATCGCTGCAAAGAAATCACCTTTCCTTTTGTCCAGGTAACACCATCTTTAGATTGCTGAAGGACAGGTGTAATCTCTCCCATATCATAATCTAAAAAGTAAGCTACACGGAAAAGCTTGATTTCGTGAACCTGATCCGTTTCACTCACCTGATTAAGAAGCGCATTCAATGCTCTTTCCCAATCCATCTCGATGCGAACTTCATCAAAGACAGATTTACAATCAATTTTTTCTTCCAGCTTAAGCAGTTCATCATTCGCTTTGATCGCAAAAGCAAACTCCATTGCTAACCAATTGAAATCAAGATCTACCAGATCCTGAAGCTCCGGTAAGTTTGTGCGGTAAGATTCCGGAAGAGTTATCTGATAATTTTCGGCAACAATTACCGTTAAGAGTTTTTCAAGCGTAGTCAATCCTTTTGCAGAAAGCCCCGCAAGCTCCTTCTCTATTATATTTTTAGTTATTCCTGTATTAATAGCTAAAAGCATGTACAACATTCCGACCTTTTTAAGCTCTTTATTTTTCAATAGCTTAGAAATGGTCGCTGCCGTTCCCTCATCTTTCATTTTCACCAATAAAACGGCGTAAAGGAAAGAATAAATAGCCATCTGAGGATATGGCAGTTTCGTCGTTTTCTTTTGAATCTTGATAGCAGCATCAAAAAAGCGCAAGGACATAGCGTTGTCTCCATCAAGCATTCTTACGACAGCTTGAGCATAAAGTCCCGGCATATTCTCCGGAGGGAGGTTTTGTTTAATCATCTCAAACTTACCTTCCAGAATATAACCAGTCGCATACAGATAGTTATATTCGACTGGAAAAACAGATGATGCCACAGGAGAAACACGCAACTTATTGATGATACTCTTATAGTCAAAATATTTATTGAAATTCAGTACACGTTCATTACGAGCCTGTTTCAGTATTTCGATAAAATCATAAGTTCCGTAACATTGTTCTATATGCTTATAATTCTTATCCTGCAAAGAGTACATCTGAACCCGCGCTGCATAATTCATCTGATGATCTTCTTTCAAATGAAACTTTACGACCGATGCCTGCAATTCAAGATAATCAAATAAGAACTCTTTTAGCTCATGTAACAGTCGTGATTCAGTATTGGTAAATCTATATGTGTGCTCAAAATAGGTTTGCCACAGCTGAGCCTCATCAAATAAACTCGGGTCCTTATGCAGTAAATAAATTACATGCAGAGCCAACTGAGGATGTATAAGATAGGTATTTTCCCATTTTATATTATCGCTCAATTCCAGAAACTGATTGCTCACAGTGATCAGATTATAGCCAATCTTAAACTTTTTTTCCATGGCTCTGGCTAACTTATTTATCTTTTCGTCAGAAACCGGATTGAAGTATAAGGTTATACTATTTACAAATATTTTTGCCTCTTCAGGCAGATTTTCATATAGAAGTACTAAATTACTATGCATAGGATATTAACAGTCAAAGGAGAGATAAAGACAAACTTTATTCTCTCCCTTGCAATACTATTTTTGTGTTGTTTTTGTTGTTTTTGTCGCTTTAGATTCTTTCCCAGCTTTCGTCGCCTTAGCAGCTTTAGCTCCTTTCGATTCTTTCGCGGTTTTTGTTTCTTTAACCGGCTTAGTTTCTTTAGCCGTTTTAGTTTTACGAGCCGTTGTTTTTTTAGCAGGCTGATCTTTGATGATAGTCATACATTCTTCCAACGTCAGGACTTTCGGATCTGTACCTTTCGGAATTTTATAATTCGATCCTGAATAAGCAATATATGGCCCGAAACGGCCATTCAGAACTTCAAG
>JBOFIZ010000438.1:0-6625 GCA_051650425.1 Bacteroidales bacterium | reverse complement strand
AAACTGCTACATCAACCATTTACTTTATTGCAATTGAGAGCAAATTGCAATGGGAAATCATTCCCGGAAGTGTCTGTTCTGTAACTTTATTATTAGTGAGGAAGAATAATATTGGACAAAATGAATAATATTATCTGATATTTTATTACTTTGTCTCTATAATAACGTTTAACAAAAGACTACATATGGCTAAAATGACAGTCCAGAAAGGACTTATCACAATGAAAGAGTGGATAGAAATACATCCCTATGAGAAATCTGACAATATTGATCACGAATATCTGAATGTGTCAAAGAAGATTTTTAATGCTTTACTCTGTGATGAGGATCTGGTCGAAATAGACTCGACGGTTCTGAGACAGTTATCTCTGATCCTGACTGCTTATCTGGAAGATGTCGTATCGAATTACGGACTATGGAGTGCTTTCAGAAAAATACATAAAGAAAAGTATGCTAGATGGATTCCGTTCTATGACGTAAACGAGGAAATGTACTTTTTTGATGAAATAAATCTGGAGGATGTAAAGTTCCTTTGCTGGATGGTTTTGCAAAACGAAGCCAAAGAGGGACAGATTATGCATCCCGAGGGACTTCTTGTAGCACATTTAGCGAATGTAATCTACCCTGTTCTGGATGAAGCTTTTGAAGAAGTGCCGATCAATGAAAGACTTTACAACTACTTCCGCAATCCTGAAAGCTATAAAGACTTTATGGCTTTCCGAATAAGTAATGATTTACTGTTTTTCTCTTCGTACTTATTTATGAAAAAAGGCAGGGACTGTGTAGAATCATTGCTTATTAAGGGAAGCGAAGACGGACACGATGAGCAAATGATCTACAGCATGATTGTTAACGCAGCATTTCAGGCTCCAATGCCTCCACTTATGGTATGTAGTCACCTTTATCTGGCAGAGTTGATTGACGACATGAAAAATGAGAGCGGATATTTAAAAGAGATTTCGTATGTGAAAATGGGTGTGTTTGAATATTGTGGAAGAGACGACAATAGCTATTTTCTTAAAAACGTTAACTCGGATATCAGTTATGAGGTGGATAAAATCTCTTGTCATATACCCGAAGATCTTCCTTTGCACCAAATGATCATAACGCAATTGGTTAGATATTGCAACACATGGAATATTAACGGTACCGTTTCTTATATGTCACAAGGTGATATACCAGGTAATTTTCGCGAAGAGCATGATTTAAAAGAGCATAACAGAAAGCTCTATGATGCGTTTATGAAGAAAAACGGAAACATTCCGATTGTTTTCACCTCGCGGTATTCTGATATAAAAGAGATTCTGGCGCAGTACAATAATGTCAGTTATATCCCCGATTTTCCTTATGAATTGAGAAGTAGAAACAACTATGTACTGTTTGCCGATAGAGATAAAGGGATGATAGTCGCATTGGATATAGCGGGATACATCAAACATCCCGACAATCCGTTCTATAACAAAGCAGCAGCAGAAAAAGAGGCTGTGGCTATTCTTGCAGATCGAAAACTCTGTCCTAAACCGATGCGGAGGTATCTGATCGAAAATAAGTTGATCCCGGATGCCATGCTGAATCCGGTTCACGGAGTGCAATTAGCAAAAGATCTGATCCAGAATAATATGAGCTTCCTGGGCCAGTTTATTCTTGCAGATTCTTAATTTATAAAACGGAAAAGGTACCTTGTAAGGGTATCTTTTCTCGTTTTCAATATTATTGCAAGTAAAAGCAAACCATTTAGTTGATTGCATTAAAAAAAAGGAAGGCGGATCAAAATCGTAACAATTTGACACGCCCTCTATTTATTATTTATGCACCTAAAACGCGTCTAAGCGAATCAACTTGCGTATTCCAGAGGTCAATACAATCATTTTCCTCATCGTCATATGCATAATCTGTTATAAGTAAAGTTGCATCTTTGGTTATTTCACTTTTACTTATTTTGAACTCAAAAAATGCTCCGGGATGTTCTTCATCTTCCCATCTAAACCGGATGAAATTCCCATCTTCCATTTTTAAACATTCTGCACCTTGTTCTGATTTTTGCCATTTAAAACGAAATTGATTCTCTTCGCACTCACACGCATCACAAAACCATTTTGATAGACCTATCGGTGTTCCTATCATCTTCCACAAAGTATTAACTGATACCTTTGGGAAGATATATTCAATATGAACTCTTTCCTTCATCGATATTAAAAAATTAGGTTTCGATGCTAAGTTACTATTTATTTTTATTAATAGTGTTATATATATAGATATTTTACGAGTGTGTGGTTTTATTTCTTTATTCCGCAATCTCATTGTAACAGGTGAGTAATCTATATTAATAAACTGTAAATATTTTCTCCTGTCTGACACTCACCCAGATAAAAAAAGGGTATTCTGATTACGATCAGAATACCCTTAGTGGAGTTAAGTTATATCTATTTCAGATTAGAAGTTAACAGTGTTAAGCATCTTGTCTACTAAGAAACCATCAATTGCATTTAAATCAAATCTGACATTACGTCTTGCTTTTAATTTAATGATGAAAAGATCCATAGAACCTTCAAGTGGTTCTTGTTTCCCTACGTTGATGAAAGTAGGATAAAGCGCTTTTTGTCCATTCGTATGTAAACGGTCATTTGTCAGATTATCCATTTTCTTCATATTAACAGGTTCGATTTTAACAAATTCATAATCCTGAGATGCATAAGGAATAGCAAAGCTTAATGCATTTACGGAGCGTAAATCTTTACCTTTAACCACGATGTCCACAGTTTCGCCTGCATTGTATTGTTTTTTAGAAGGTACCATCATAATTGATCCGGCTACCGGCTCAACCTTGTCTTTGCTAATACCACCATCCAGACGAGTAGCAACAACTGAAATATCGTAAGCGTCGATCAGATTATTTTTGTTCAGATCGCCATTACTGATATATCCTTCAAAGTCACCATCACCGAGACGCAATCCGGTATAATTCATATACGAAGTATAATCATTACGATTGATCAGACGGTCATTATTGATATCTCCCGGAAGATAACTTTCAGTACCAGGAACCTTAAATACATAAAGCTCAGTACCAGAACCATATTTACCGGCACCTTCTGTGATTTCCATTTTTACATAGCGAGCTGTAGGTTTTTCGTTGAACAAGAATATTTTTGTTTCTGTATCATTAGCCCAGTCAAATTCCCCTGCTTCTGTCCAGTGCTTTTTATCCATACTCGTAAAGACTTTACCTTTAAGTAAGATACCATTGCCTTTTTCAGAACGTGGAAGATAATGGAATTTATCTAACTGATTGATAGTTTGAAGATCCATAACAATATCAAATGGTACGGCTTCAGCTCCCCATTTTGTATGCCATGTATTACCCTCATCAAAATCGAACAGTTTAGCTATACCCTGACCTCCCTGATTTTCACAGGTAGTCTCTCCTTGTATACTCTGGATTGCAAACTCAAGCGGATTTGACTTAGTTGTTGCATTGAATGTTGCCCAGTCAGACTTACCATCTTTATTGGCAGCTCTCAATTTAAAAGTATAAGGAGTTTCAGCCAAAAGATCTTCGAATAGCAATTCATTATCCTTGATCGTTGAATATAACATATTGTTAAACTCAATCTCATAATAATCAGCATTCGCAACTTTATCCCAGGTTGGTTTCAACGTATACGCTTCCGTATTCTCTTCGCTAACCTTTGCATTCGCCGGAGCAGATAAGGTACCTGTCGAAGTCATTAATCGGTTCACAGGAGCATATTCAAATCCGTCAACCATAATCTCTACGGCGTTGGCAGTGATATTTGTACTTTGAAGTTTTACCCAAATCTGAGGATTTTTCTTCATTTCTACTTTTGCGAAATCTGTTCCTGGTTTAGCAAACTGATTAAGTTCAGGAGCTGGATTGAAATAGTACACATTTTCGCCTTTATCGAAAGCATCTAAACTGTTTACGGCAGTTAATTTGATCTTCTTGTTGCCGATTTGGGCTTGTACTTTTTTCGGTGACTGAGTAGCATTGATTCTGAATTCAGTAATCTTATCAGCTTCGAATCCTTTGAATGTACCTGTCGTTTTATTTACAGTCACATTTAAGCGACCTTTAGGTAATACATTACTTTCGATTAAAGTAGTAGCCCCTTCACCATTTCTGTAAGCCTCTGTAGTTCCATCATCATCATATTCTGTAAACTGAGTTTTTCCACTTGGATATAGCTCATAGATACGAAGGTTTTTATTGATTTCGGCAACATTATTATTCGGGTTAGTCATCGGAATAATTGCACCGGCTTTTACAAATACCGGTAATTTCCAGATCGGAGTCTCGAAATTATTGATAATTGTATTCCCTTCATACACATCTCCGTTGAAATAATCTATCCACTGACCTTCCGGAAGATAGATGGTATTTCGTATATCATTACCCTGTTCATCTATTTTTGTTTCCTGATAAATAGGAGCAACAAGGAAGTAAGGGCCATACAGGAATTGGTATTGAGTAGACTTACCTAAAGTATAAGCATTCGGATATTCAAGGAACATAGCACGAATCATAGGTAATCCATCAACCGATTCTTTAGCAATGCTATATGCGTAAGGCATTAATTCTGATTTAAGTTTCAGATAATGACGGTTGATCGAAGTTGCCGGTTCACCCAATGCATGAGGATATTTTTCATTAGATCCCCATCCATCCATGTTAAGCTCCATTGGAGTCCATGTTTTCCATTGGAAGTCACGGATATTTACATTTGCATTTTTTCCACCGAAAATACCGTCCATATCTGAAGAGATATTCGGTTGTCCCGATAATCCGGATCCGATATAAGTTGGGATATGGAAACGAATGTATTCCCAAACACCACCAACCTGGTCGCCAGACCAAATACCGGCATAACGTTGAGTTCCCGCCCATCCATCTAAGGAGATAATAAACGGACGGGCATCATTGCCATAGTACGTCATGATTTGCGCAACATCTGTGATCCCATTCAGACCAAACGAATATCCTGCACCCACCCATGCTACGTCAGTTTTCAAAACTCGTACACCGGCATCCTTTACCTCTTTTACGATATCGCGTTGAAGTAAAGCGCTTATTTCTGGTTTCGGATGTAAGTCAGATTGTGTCCAAAGACCGATTTCTACACCATTTTTTTGTGCATATTCAGTCAGTTGTCTCAAGTTCTCGATATTTCCATCTACGGTTTCTGTCTGTCCATAACCAGCTCCGTATCCATCATTTGGAAGTAGCCAGCCTAAAGGCATGTCATGATTCTTGTAGCGGTCAATTACAGCACGGGCAGAGAATTGATAATTTCCGTTTTCACCATTTAATGATTCTTTTATGCCCCCGTTATCTTTTTGAGCTTCTTTATATCTTTTGCCATCTTCAAAAAGAATGCCCTTCTCATCTTCTTTCCAATAATCACGATTATAGGCATTCAGGTGTCCTTGATAGAATCCGAATTTCGGAAGCAGGACAGGATTACCTGTCAATTGATAGAAGTCGTTTAAAATAGGAACAGCACCATCGTTGATCATAAAGAAGACATCCAGATAGTTATCTTCATGATGAAGGTCAACAATCGACGGATCTTTTGATCCAAAATCGTATTTTCCTTTTTTGAAAGTATGCCACATCATTCCATAGCCATTTGTCGACCAATAGAATGGAGTAGGAGAGGCAACACCGCCATCTGTCCAGCTATTTTGATTTTCGATTGCTATCGCTCTGCCTTTATGAGAGAAACGTCCGTTCTGCACGCCACCGCCATAGAAATACTCATCCGGATTTCCTTTCAGGCTTAGAGATACTTTTTTCTCCTCAAACTGAGCCGGTTTAATTTCTTCAAAAGCTACCTGGCCTGTTTTTAGATTAATAGCTTTCATAGTAGCATTCTTTTTATCAAAAATCAGTTTGATCTTATCTGTCTGAATTGTGATATTATTGTTAGCATCCGAAAGATCTAATTTAGATAAATCTTTTCGCGGATTGTCTACTAAAATAATTGCATCTGGTTTTGCTTCAGGTCTACGGATTATACCTCCGTTATTATCCTGGAAAATCCGAAAAATGTTATCGCCGTAAAAATCAAGAAACATTCTGTTGTTATCGGATAAAACGATCTCAATAGTTGTTGGATTGATCTGTCTGGCGCTAAGAATAGAATGTGATTTTTGAGTTACATCTTGTTCAGCAGTAAATTGTGTTGGAGTACTTGCATAGATTGGTATAACAGGTATTGCAAGACTTAATCCAACTGCTAAGCAAACAGCTTTGCGTTGTTTACTTTGTTTGGATTGTTTTTTCATTATTAATTTAATTCATTAATATTAGGTTACGATCGCGAAGATAGCAAATTGTATGTATTTGTGAACGATATGCAATGAAATATTGAGAAAATATATTGTATTTAATCAGTTTCGGAAGACTTCCGTTGCAAAAGTAATAGTGGAGTATTATATTGTTTTTAATGGACGATTTGATAATGAGCGAGATGAGGTTCTTTTCGGAGATATAATAAATCCTTTCTCCTTACTGAGTATACAGCAAAGAGAAAGGATAGGGGAAATATATCATATAAGTAGGATATTACATAAACTGTTTGCTTAAACTAAATGCAGTTCCTTG
>JBOFIZ010000437.1:0-6052 GCA_051650425.1 Bacteroidales bacterium | reverse complement strand
CACTGACTGCGATGGGGTTCTAAAAAAACGAATCATTCTCTGTATTACAATATATGAGTTTTGAAACTTTCCAATCGATGCACAAAAGTAAGAAAAAAGGTGGAAAATACATCATGATCCGTTGTTTCTTATAGCTAAGGTTGTATATTTGCATGAATAAAAAGAAAGAAGTATTAGAATGATATTAACATTGGTAAAAGGAATACTGATAGGTATACTTGTCTCTGCACCGATGGGACCTATTGGAGTTCTTGTTATACAACGTACTCTGAATAAAGGCAGATGGCATGGCTATTGTAGCGGTTTGGGCGCTATGATATCAGATATCGTATACGCTATTATAACCGGAATGGGACTTCATTTCGTAACTGATTTTATTGAAAAAAATCAAATCTTACTGCAAGTAATCGGAAGTGCTGTTTTATTAGCTTTTGGATACATTATATATAGATCTAATCCGATAAAGAGCATACGGAGTGCCCGAAATGGTGTATCTACCTACTGGCAAGATTTCGTAACAGCCTTTTTTATCACCTTCTCCAATCCTTTAATTATATTTCTTTTTATCGGATTATTCGCGCGTATGAACTTTTTCCATGCAGATATAGAACCTTCTGAGATCAGCTTCGGTATTTTTGGTATCGCGATAGGTGCATTATTATGGTGGACTTTCATTACAACAATTTTCGGTAAGCTTCGTAAAAAATTTAATTTGCGAACTTTATTCATTATAAATCGTATTGTAGGTATTACCATTATGGTTTTAGCTATATTTGGACTGATTTACACTTCAATTAATAACTTATTAACATAACCCCCTATTAATATCAACCCTATGAAAACATTAACTGTACCTTACCTTCCTGAGTTAGAGAAACTTGATTCGGAAGGAATTAGCAATTTGATGGAAGAAAGTGCAGTTCGCCAAAGTATCGGGCATGCCAACTGGAGTGAATTCAGTTACCGTCCGATATCAACTTTCGATATTGCACGTAGTGATAAAAACCTATATATCAGATATTTTGTTCGCGGAAATTGTTTGCGCGCTTTATACACTCAGGATCAGGATCCTGTTTGGCAAGATAGCTGTGTTGAGTTCTTCACTCAAATTCCGGGCGAAAATACTTATTACAACTTCGAGTTCAACTGTATCGGTACTTGTCTTGCTTCGAAACGCATCAGCCGCGAAGAATCAACTTCCTTAGATCCCGAAACAATGGCTAAAATCGTTCGTTATCCAAGTCTGGGTAATCGACCATTCAGAGAAATGCAAGGCTTATTTGCGTGGGATCTGATCGTCGTTATTCCTTTTGAGATTATCGGATTAGACGGTAACAACCTGCCTGAAAAGATTAAAGCTAACTTCTATAAATGTGCGGACGGAACTTCTCTGCCTCACTACCTGAGCTGGAATCCGATCAAAACAGAAAAACCGGATTTCCACAGACCTGAATATTTCGGTGAAATTTACTTCTAAATAAAAAGGCGAAGGATTAAAACAATCCTTCGCCTTTATTTTTATTATAGCTTCTTGAAATATAATGTTTCGTCTAATGGCACATTAAACGAGTAAGACTTTCCTCCTTTATAAACCTTACCTCCGGAGCTCAACCATTTTCCTTTTGGTAAGACTACCGAACGATTATGATCTTTACTCAATATAGGCGCCACCAGATATAAATCACCTAGCATATATTGATCTTTACAGTTCTCAAAACCCTGATTCGGGAACATATATTCCATACTTCTTACAATAGGAACACCCGTTTCAGCTGTCTGTTTAGCCATTTGAATAATATAAGGACTCATCTTGTGATGTAAATCATTTGCTTTACGACATAATGCAAGATGTTCTTCATCCAATATATTCCATGGTGCTACCGAATACTGCATCATAGGCATCATTGCATGAATCTGACAAGAACGAACAATCAGCTCCTGATCCAACTTGGACCGGTCTACATTCATGAATGATCCGAATTGCCCGCCTCCGATCATATCCGGACAAGTATATGAATAACCCAGTAGTCCTGCCGAAATCATATCTGAAATCAACAACGATAATGCATTCCATGAATAATCCTTATCACCCAGACGCTGAACTAAAGGTTTATTACCATAATTCCAGGATGCCCTGAACTCATTATACGGGAATGACAATCCCAATTCACTCCATTTCTGACAGAAATCAACATTCG
The DNA here is from genome assembly GCA_051650425.1 of Bacteroidales bacterium. Classification (GTDB taxonomy): domain Bacteria; phylum Bacteroidota; class Bacteroidia; order Bacteroidales; family UBA7332; genus UBA7332. The sequence continues at coordinate 3,854 of JBOFIZ010000437.1, read as the reverse complement.
TTGCGTTCTTATCGTAATAATTAAATTCTCCGATATGTAATTCAGGATCTCCGGCATCAAACTTAAAACCATCGACTCCATATTTATCCTGCATTTCTTTCAACTGATTACGAAGATAGTCCATAGCTGCAGGATTCGTTAAGTCATAACAAGCACTATAACCATTCCACCAGCCTATCAAAGCAGGCGTATCAGAATTTTTACGCTTGATCAGATACCCCTTTTTACTTAACTCTCTGTATTCAGGAGAATCCGGCGAAACAAACGGACTGATCCATAACATAACCTTAAATCCGTCCTTATGTAACTGGTCAATCATCCCTTTCGGATCAGGGAATTTCTCTGCCTTAAAGTCAAAGTTCCCGTAGTAACGCTGCCAGTTATCGTCAATCATGAAAATACCGACAGGAAAATTATTCTTTTTAATCTGCTCTGCATATTCAAGAACATCTGCCTGATTCTGATTATAAAGCAACTCGATCCACGTATTATATTGTGGCTGCACAAAAAATAATGTGTCAGGAACACCACCTTCAGGTTTAAACAATTCCTGCATGGCTTTAAGATGCGCTTCATTCAGACTCTTACCCGCCGCCACAAGATTAACCGGATTACCGGCTGCATCAATAATCAGATTATTATCAGCCAACTTAAACGAGAATGGATATCCACTCCAGATATATCTCCCTTTTGAAGACAAAAGCAACGAGCTGGACTGGTTATTATAGTTTCGCTTTGCCAAATCCATTACCCCTGTATTTTCATTAAAAGGCATACTGTTACCTAAAGCGACCATGCCGCCCCACCACTTTTCGCCCGGTAGAGATAATATAGTATCCGGATTCGTTTGACTTACTTGTGCCGATAACGGCCCCATCAATAAAAAGGATAATCCAAGAATAGAATAAAATTGTTTTTTCATTACGTGATCAGTTAATAAAATCGAATCAAATATGTTGTCAGTTTCTATAAATACAGTAATATTGATCTGACAAAAATATAAAATATACTTATTATTCTATGATACTTGTTGATATATATAAGACTTTGATTGATCATATCGATATTTCTGAAACAGAATGGAAGAATTATGCACAAATGCTTCGAACACGAATTGTTCGAAAAAAAGAGATTATACATATGCAAGGAAATATTTGCAGAGAAGTGTTTTTTGTCAGGAAAGGATTATTACGCATATTCTTTATTGATTGTGATGGTAATGAGAAAACATTTCATTTTGCTCATGAAGGAACTTTTGCAACAGACTATGAAAGTTTTCTTAAGCAGATTCCCGCTTCATATTCTATACAAGCTTTAGAAGATTGCGAATTAAATAGTCTGTCTTATGAAATGATTCAGTATGGATATGCAAACTTGCGTAATGGTGAAAAACTGGGTCGTCTACTGGCAGAAGAGTACTTCTTTTTATTCAGCGACAAAATTCGTTCAATTTATACGCTGACACCTCTGGAAAGATACAATAATCTTAAAAAAGAGATTCCGTCAATCTTCCAGCGTATTCCGCAACATTATATCGCCTCCTTTCTGAATATATCATCGGTTCATTTAAGCAGATTAAAAAAACAAGATCGTTGAAAGCAATAACATTTGTTATCGTCTGTAGATTTCATGTCTTGTAACTTTGCTGCAAATCAGTAAATCTATAATTATGAGTTTAACAAATAAAATAATTCTGATAACAGGTGGTGCCAGTGGAATCGGCAAACAGATGAGCCAGATACTATTGAAAAAGAATAATACAGTGATTATCTGGGATAAAAACAAAGTTGCTTTAGATAAGACTATGAATGAATTAAAAGCACTCGGCATGATCTATGGATTTTGTGTAGACATTACAAAAAATGAAGCAATTACAGAATCTATGGATCAAATATTCAACGAAATAGGCCCTGTAGATGTTCTAATAAATAATGCAGGTATCGTAATTGGAAAATATTTTCATGAACATACCTATACAGATATAAGGCTCACGTTAGAGGTCAACACCATCGCTCCAATTGCTTTAGCGAACGAAGTCTTAAAACGTATGATAGATCGTAATACGGGATATATCTGTAATATTGCTTCATCAGCGGGAATTATCTCTAATCCTAAAATGTCAGTTTATGCCGGAAGCAAATGGAGCATCGTAGGATGGTCCGATAGTGTACGTCTGGAAATGAAGCAATTAAAAAAGAATATTCACATCACAACTGTTATGCCCTATTATATCAATACAGGCATGTTTAGGGGTGTACAATCACGTATTCCGATTTTAGATCCCGACATCGTAGCCAAAACAGTCATAAATGGAATTGAAAAGAAACGTAAGCTATTTACTATTCCCGGTTATCTGTATCGTATGACCCGACTAGCTCAGGCTCTGCTTTCTCTTTCACTTTTCGATTTCCTGGCTGATTCTGTTCTGGGGATTTATCATACGATGGAGAATTTTAAAGGACATATCAAATCATAAACTGATCTTCAAACAGCAGCATAAATCATGGAACAATCTCAAATCATACAAGCCGTTAATAATCAGAAGGCATTCTTTTCATCAAATGCGACAAAAGATATTAACTTCCGGATTCAGCAACTAAAAAAACTCCGGGAGGCACTTATTCAATATCAACCTCAAATACTGGAAGCCCTTTGGAAGGATCTGCATAAATCTTCGCAAGAAGCTTACCTGACAGAAATGAGTATCGTTATGAATGAGCTGGATTATCATATCCGTAACTTAAAAAAATGGGCCAAACCACAACGGGTAGCAACTCCCTTGTTTATGCTACCGTCGAGTTCACAGATCATCACCGAGCCTTTAGGGGTAAGCTTGATTGTTGCTCCATGGAATTATCCCTTTCAATTACTTATAAATCCGCTGATAGGAAGTATTTCAGCCGGATGCTGCACAATTCTAAAACCTTCGCCTGAATCAGCTAATCTTTCGGCTGTTGTAGCCGATATGATTGCTAAAACTTTTGATTCGTCTTATATAACTACAATAGAAGGTGGACGCGAAGTTAATACCATATTATTCAATCAACGATTTGACTTTATATTCTTTACAGGTAGTCCTATGCTGGGAAAAGTGGTTATGCAGGCAGCAGCACAACACCTGACACCTGTTATTCTTGAGCTGGGCGGTAAAAGCCCGTGTATCGTAGATAAAAATGCGCATATTGATTTAGCTGCCAAACGCATTGTTTGGGGAAAATTCATGAATGCCGGACAAACGTGTATTTCTCCTGACTATCTGCTTGTTCATAATTCGATCAAAGAGGAGCTAATTCAAAGAATAAAAACATATATACAAGAGTTCTATAGCAGTGAGCCATTAAATTCACCTTTTTATCCGCGCATTATTAATGAGAAGGCTATGCAAAGATTAGTTTCTCTGTTAGACCCATCTAAAATTATATTCGGAGGGAACTATAATATGACTGAGAAATTCATTGAGCCTACATTAATGACTGATATATATCAGACTGATCCGATCATGCAGGAAGAGATTTTCGGACCGATACTGCCAATTTCAGGTTACGACGAGATTAATGAAGCCATCAGATTTGTCAATGAAAACGAGAAACCTCTGGCGCTTTACTTTTTCGGGAATGAATCAACTGCTGATTATGTCCTTTCACATACAACTTCGGGAGGTGCGTGTATCAATGATACATTGATGCACATCGGAAACCACAATCTCCCTTTCGGTGGTGTCGGAAACAGTGGCATGGGAAAATATCACGGCAAAAGCAGCTTCTATGCTTTCAGCAACCAACGAAGTGTGGTAAAAACTCCGACGTGGATAGATCTTCCTTTTAAGTACATTCCATACAAATACTTTCATTGGA
>JBOFIZ010000436.1:0-1926 GCA_051650425.1 Bacteroidales bacterium | reverse complement strand
AAAATTACGAACTGGTTAAACTGGGAAGGGAATGTCACTTTAAGTCAGAACAAGATCAAAAAATTCACTGAATACGTTGATGATTGGGATACAGGTGAACAACATGCAATTTATATTGGGAAGACAAATATTGCTTTTTCGCCCGATGTCATTGCAAACAGTATGTTTAACTTTGCGTACAAAGGTTTCTCGGCAGCATTTAACAGTACCTTTGTCGGACGTCAGTATATTGACAATACATCGTCGAAGGATCGTTCGATCAATCCGTATTTTGTGAATAATCTACGTCTGGGTTACACATTCAAACCGTCGTTTATGGAAACAATTACTGTTGATTTCACGGTTAATAACTTGTTCAATGAACAGTATGAAACCAATGCGTGGGTTTATTCATACTTCGAAGGCGGAGTGCGTAAAAAAGACGATGGTTACTTTACACAAGCCGGTACCAATGTCATGGGACGTTTAGTCTTAAGATTCTAAAATCATACATCTGAAGATAATCCTGAACTAAAACCTCAGGATTATCTGTTTAGCAAACATACTATGGATCAGCTACTCGAATACTTCGGTGTGATAACCGGACTGCTTTATCTCTATCTTGAGATTAAACAAAAGCCCGTTATGTGGGTCATTGGTTTAATCACTTCATTTGTATATGTGTTTGTCTTTTATCAGGCAAAAATATATGCAGATATGGGTTTGAATATCTATTATGTATTGATTAGTATTTATGGTTGGATCCTCTGGAAATATAAAAAAGAGGAGCAGATATCGGAAGATAGTCAACAGATCAAGTACATCAATCTGAATAAGAAAACAGGTATCGGATTGATCTTCTCTTTCTTCCCTGTTTATCTGAGTATGGCGTATGTTCTGGATAATTTTACGGACTCGCCGATTCCTTATGCGGATGCTTTTACCACAACATTAAGTATTCTTGCAACGTGGATGCTGGCTAAACGAATCCTCCAACATTGGATGCTCTGGGTCGTAATAAATCTGATAAGCATCTACATTTATATATACAGAGGACTTTATCCGACATCATTTCTCTATTTATGTTATGCCTCACTGGCTATAGTAGGTTATATTAACTGGAAAAAGAAAGGAGTCTTGTATGCAAAAGATTTATGATTGTGTCATTGTCGCTAATGGGGAATTTCCTACTTCATCAATCGTTTTAGGGATCCTTGATCAGGCTAAGATGATCGTTGCCTGTGATGGTGCTGCGCAAACTTTAGTTGCAAAAGGCTACATGCCGCATACGATTGTAGGAGACCTCGATAGTTTGTCCGAAGAGATTCGAAAACGTTTTGCTGCAATAGTGATACATAATCCGGATCAGGAAACGAATGATTTGACAAAGGCTATCGGTTTTGTTAAATCTAAAGGAGTCGAGTCTGTATGCATCCTTGCGGCAACCGGATTGCGGGAAGATCATACTTTGGCAAATATTTCCTTACTGACTCAATATCAGTCGCTCTTCTCAGAAATAAAACTCATGACCGATTTTGGTGTTTTTACGGCAATTAAAGACTCACAGCGCTTTGATTCTTTCGAAAAACAGAAAATTTCAATTTTTTCATTGCCTCCTTTAGTACCTGTTTCTGTTCGGAATCTTAAATATCCTATAGAGGAAAGAGTATTGAATAGTTGGTGGGAAGGTTCTCTCAATGAGTCTCTTAGCGATTGCTTCGAGGTTTTGTTACATGGAGAGGGAAATGTACTTGTGTATCAAGTGTACGAAAAAAAACAATAAAAAATATCCGTTTACTATTTGTAGTTTGAAATAATTGTTGTAATATTGCATTCGCAATCGGGTACATAACCCTAAGCAGGTCCTATAGCTCAGTTGGTTAGAGCATCTGACTCATAATCAGGGGGTCCTTGGTTCAAGCCCAAGTGGGACCACAGATATAATAG
>JBOFIZ010000435.1:0-3534 GCA_051650425.1 Bacteroidales bacterium | reverse complement strand
GCAAAATACAATCTGCGCCAAAAGCTTTTGCCTGTAATATCTGATATTCATCAATAATAAAATCTTTTCGCAAAAGAGGTTTCGAAGTTTTCTGTCTTGCCTCTTTCAGATCATTCAAGTGACCACCGAAAAATTCCTGATCGGTAAGCACAGATATTCCTGCTACATCTGCCTGTGTGTACAAATCAACTACTGCATCTACTTGTGCATATTGCTGTATCCAGCCTTTCGAAGGTGATTTTCGTTTAAATTCAGCGATGATCCCATGCCTTGAATTTTGTATCGAGCTTTTCAGAGAAACACATTCCCGCTTCATAAAAACAGGATCCATCAGATGGTCTGCCGGAAACATTGATGCATGAAGCTTTACTTCCTCTGCTTTATTTTTAAGGATTTTATCCAGGATATTCATAATTCAGGAGTTTAATTGATGAAAAAGAAGAAATGATTTTTTAGCAGCCCTACTGGCTAACGATTCAGATGCCTGATCTATGGCATGGAGCAGATCCATATCGGGACTTAATGTCTGAATGGCAAAAGCGGCATTCAATATAACACACTGCTTCTGTTCCTCTGTGCCTTTTCCATGTAACAATTCCATAAAAATGCGTGCAGCATCTGCAACGGAGTCACCACCCGATAAATCATTCTGATGTGCAGTTTTAAATCCAATATCTTCAGGACTATAAATAGACTCTTCGGATGCTCTCAGGATTTTAAACGGTGAAGTCAGTGAAACTTCATCATAACCGTCAAGGCTGTTCACGATCGTGTATTCCTGATTATTTTGCTGGTGCACATAAGCGTATAAACGGGCTAACTTCAAATTATAGACACCTAATAACATCTTTGAAGGCTGTGCAGGATTAATCAATGGACCCAAAATATTAAATAGTGTACGAACACCCAATGTTTTCCTTACAGGTGCTACTATTTTCATTGTTTCATTAAAAAGAGGTGCATGTAAATAAGCAATCCCACTTTTTTCTATTGACTTTTGCAACTGCTCTTCTGAAGAAGAAAAACGAATCCCCAGATATTCCAGCACATTAGAGGCACCACTAACCGAAGTTGCTCCAAAATTACCGTGTTTTGCCACTTTATATCCTGCCCCCGCTACAACGAAGCAAGCTAGCGTAGAAATATTAAATGTATTCTTTCCATCGCCACCGGTTCCGACTATATCAATGGCATCATAGGCCGAGAGATCAATTCGTTTACTTGTTTCCAAAAGAGCCGAACGAAAACCTTTTAGTTCCTCTAAGGATATATTACGCATCAGATAACAGGTCAGAATTGCCGCAATTTGTGCCGCATTCAATTCTCCTTTATTCATCTGCATAATTAACTGATAAGCCTCATCCTGATTTAACGTCTGATGCTCGATCAGACGATTGAGTAATTCTTTCATTTCATTTAGTTTAGTGCATCAGAAAATTGGATAACATAACTTTGCCCTGAGGAGTCAGGACGGATTCCGGGTGAAACTGGATACCATGTACATCATAAGTCCGATGTCTTAATCCCATAATTATCCCTTCCTGATCAACAGCTGTAACAATGAGATCTTCTGGCAAATTAGTTGTATCAACAGCCCACGAATGATACCTGCCAACTTCGATATCCGATGGCAAGCCCTCAAATAAGATATCATTATTTGCTATGATTTGTATCGGTGATGAAATTCCGTGATACACCTCTTGCAGATTAATTAAATCAGCACCAAAGGCAGACCCGATTGCCTGATGTCCTAAACAAACACCTAAAATGCTTTTGCTTTTTGCATACTTCTCAATCAAAGGAATCAGAATTCCTGCCTGTGAAGGAACACCCGGACCCGGAGATAAAATAATTTTATCATACTTCTCAACAGATTCCAGACTTATCTGGTCGTTTCTGTAAACATCTACGTCCGTATAACCCAGCTCATTTACCAGATGAAACAAGTTATAAGTAAACGAATCGTAATTATCCAGTATCAATATCTTTTTCATAATTATTTTCAATGAATCGTTTCTGCCTGATCAATCGCTTTTTTCAAAGCTCCCAGTTTATTATTAACTTCCTGCAACTCACTTTGAGGGTCAGACTTCGAGACAACCCCGGCACCTGCCTGATAATAAAGATTATTATCCTTGCTTACGAATGTTCGTATTGTAATAGCCTGATTCAAATTTCCGTTAAATCCTATATAGCCAATGCATCCGCCATACGCTCCACGATCATGTTTCTCCAGCCCGTTAATCAATTCCATTGCTCTGATTTTAGGAGCTCCTGACAAGGTTCCTGCAGGAAAAGAGTCTGCAAATACTTTGATCGGATTTACGTCCGCTCCTAACTGCCCGCGTACACGCGAAACCAAATGAATTACATGAGAATAGAAATGTACCTCTTTAAAAAAATCGATCGAAACATTCGTTGCATTGCGGCTCAGGTCGTTGCGGGCTAAATCTACCAGCATAACATGTTCGGCATTTTCTTTGGGATCTTTCAACAGCTGTCGTCCTAATTCTTCATCCTGATCCGGGATCCCTGTTCGTTTGAAAGTCCCGGCAATCGGATCAATATATACACTTCCGTTCTGTATCCGGCAATGCGTCTCGGGCGAAGACCCGAAAATCCGGAATGAGCCAAAGTCAAAATAAAACAGATAGGGCGATGGATTAACTGAACGCAATGAACGATAAACCATAAAGTCATCACCCTGATAGGACTGTTTGAATCGTCTTGATAATACAATCTGAAATACATCTCCCCGGTTACAATGCTCAATTCCTTTCTCAACCATCTTCAGGTATTCCTCCGGACTGGTCGTTGATAACTCATTTCCTACCGTCTTGAATGAATAGGTTGCAAAATTCCTGTTACATAACAATGACTCGATCCGATCCATTTCAGACTCTTCATTTTCGTAAAGATTCTCAAGTAAGGTCAGTTCATTCTTATAATGATTAATAACCAGTATATATTTATAGAGCAAATAATAAATATCGGGAACCGAAAGATCCGTAGATTTTACATTCTGAGGCAAAGATGGCTCAAAGTATCTCACGGCATTGAATGATGTGAATCCAAAAAAGCCATTCATTTCCTCCTGTTCAGCCACTTCAAAACATTTTGTAAACTGATAAAACTTATCTGTAATCCGATCCTCAGCATTCAGCTCATATTGTTTGGTCAGATTCTTACCATAATTCTCAGTTACGATATTGTTTTCAAGTTTAAAAAAAGCAATCGGCTCAATACCGATAATCGAAATACTGTTCTCATTCCCCCGGGAGTCCGAGCTTTCCAGAAGTACCGACTGGGGGTATAAATCGCGTAATTTCAGATATATGGAAATTGGCGTTTGTAAATCTGCCAACATTTTCTTTTCTTTTGTGTGAAGTCTGATTTTCATAATCATTGAGCGTTTAATGCTTTTATATAGGTATCCATATCTTTATCTCCTCTTCCCGAAACTGTAAGCACGACAACATCATCACTTTTGAATGAATGACGGGATAACACAGCCAGGGCATGAGATGATTCAAG
>JBOFIZ010000434.1:0-1204 GCA_051650425.1 Bacteroidales bacterium | reverse complement strand
ACTTGCAAATTAAATCACCCATAGATGGAGAATTAGGATTGCTGGATGTCGTTTTAGGACAAAGCATTGCACAAGGTCAGAAAATAGGACAAGTAAATAATCTTTCCAACTTCAAAGTGGAAGCTTTGATAGATGAGCATTATATCGATCGGGTAAAGAATGGACTGGAAGCAAGTTTTGATCGTCAGAACAATTCTTACCAACTGAAAGTACGTAAAGTATATCCCGAAGTAAGAAACGGGAAGTTCAAAACCGATTTTATTTTCGTTGGAGAGCGCCCTGATAATATTCGTACAGGTCAAACCTATTATCTGAGTCTTCAGTTGGGTGAGCCTACTAAATCCATTTTAATACCTAAAGGCACGTTCTTTCAGGCAACGGGCGGGAGCTGGATATTCGTTCTTGATCAGGATGAAAAGAAGGCTTACCGAAGAAAGATCAAATTAGGTCGGCAAAATCCACAATACTACGAAGTAATTGAAGGATTGGAACCGGGCGAAAAAGTAATCGTATCAAACTATGATACTTTCAAAGATAACGAGGTATTGATATTAAACTAATAAAAAGAATATACTATGATCAAGATTGAGAACTTAAGTAAATCATTCCGGACAGAAGAGATTGAAACGATAGCGTTAAACAGAGTATCATTGGAAGTGAAAGAAGGTGAGTTTGTAGCTATAATGGGACCTTCGGGCTGTGGAAAATCAACCCTGCTTAATATACTGGGATTGTTGGATAATCCGACTTCAGGAGATTATTATCTCGGCGGACAAGAAGTAGGACACTTAAAAGAAAAAGACCGCACACACGCACGAAAAGGAAATATCGGATTTGTATTCCAAAGCTTTAATCTGATTGATGAGCTAAATGTTTTTGAAAATGTTGAATTGCCTTTAACTTATTTGAAGACAAAGTCAGGCGAACGGAAAGAACGTGTGGAATCTATCTTGAAGCGAATGAATATCAGTCATCGGTCACACCATTTTCCTCAACAATTATCAGGCGGTCAGCAACAGCGTGTTGCTATTGCACGGGCCTTAGTCGCAAAACCAAAGCTTATACTTGCGGATGAGCCTACCGGAAATCTGGATAGTAAGAATGGTGCTGAGGTGATGCGCCTGTTGAGTGAATTAAATGCTGAAGGAACAACTATTATCATGGTGACTCACAGCCAGCATGATGCTTCGTTTGCCCATCGTGT
>JBOFIZ010000433.1:0-1135 GCA_051650425.1 Bacteroidales bacterium | reverse complement strand
GGCATCTACCAATGCATCACCTTTCAGCTCCTGCATCGCATAACCCAATGCTTTTTTATCACGCTTCATACCCAAAGCAGTTACCACTACTTCACCCAAATCTTCGGTGGCTTCCTGCAAAGTTACGTCCAGAAACTTCTGATCCGTAATTTTAATATCCTGCGTTCTGTAACCTAAATATGCGACACTCAAAATATCTCCGGGTGAAACCGTAATTTCAAAATTCCCGTCTAAATCGGTGATCACACCATTATTAGTACCTTTCACGTTTACTGTAGCTCCGATAATCGGGCCTCCTGCGTCTTTTACGACACCTTTCAACAAAATGGTTTTCGCTTGTTGCACGGCTGCAGCATCGCTATCCCTTTCGTTACTCAAATCATTTGCTAATACTGAACTTTGGCTTATGGCTAAAAATAGCCCCAATGGTATTAAAAACTTCTTCATATTATAACTTTAAATTTAGGTTACATCCTTGTGTCCTTTCGGATTATTCGTTCGGTTGATCAGTCATCACAAACGTCAGCTGTCCGCCTTGTTTTAACTGATCGTGCGTAATAAAAGGTTCTGTGAGCTCTACGCCGTTAAAAGAAACTGATTTTACGTATTTATTTTTACGACTGTTATGAATCGTCTGTATAGTTAAGGGGTTGCCCTCCATATTAATCGTCATCTTATCGAAGATTGGTCGTCCGATCGAGTAAATCGGATTACCCGGTGCTACCTGATAAAGCCCCATTGCATTCATGATATACCAGGCTGACATCTGACCGCAGTCTTCGTTTCCGCAAATCCCCTCCGGTGTCGGTGCGTATTGCGAATAAATGATCGAGTCAAGCAATTCCTGTGTTCTGTGAGGTTTCCCTACATAGTTATATAAATGTGCAATATGGTGACTCGGCTCGTTTCCGTGAGCATACTGTCCGATCAGACCTGAAATATCCATTGAGGTAGATTCTCCTTCCAGCGCCGATTCGACCGTAAACAAGGAATCAAGCTTTGTAATGAACTTCTCTTTACCGCCCATCAGTGCCACCAGTCCGTTCACATCATGCGGTACGAACCAGCTCCACTGCCAGGCTGTACCTTCGCAGTAATCATCATTCCGGTGTGAGGATGCGCGCGGGTTAAACGG
>JBOFIZ010000432.1:0-1469 GCA_051650425.1 Bacteroidales bacterium | reverse complement strand
TTGCTTCGCCGCTTGAAAAAAGATTACAAAGTCTATATGCTAAGCAATACAAATAAGATCATGTTTGATCATATTGTACCTCATTATTTCGGACAAAACGGAACAACAATCGATGATTATTTCGATGGATTATTCCTTTCGTTTGAAATGGGAGTGGCTAAACCGGATAAAAAGATTTTTGAAATGATGATCGAACAAGGTCAGCTGGTTCCGGAGGAAACTTTGTTTATTGATGATTCATCACTAAATACAGATGCCGCTTCAGATTTAGGTTTTTATGTATACACAGCAGAACCGGAAGAAGATTTTACATTTTTATTTGAAGAATAATGATTTTACTTGATAATAAGAAGATAGAAGAAAAAACAGGATTGGTAGCTACAGTCGGTTTCTTTGATGGTGTCCATCTCGGACATCAGCATCTTCTTTTGTCGTTAAAGGAAGAAGCTGCGAAACGAGGTCTCAAGTCGGCTGTTTTTACTTTTAATGAACATCCACGCAAAGTCGTAAACTCAAATTATCATCCTCTTTTACTGAATACTTTTGAAGAGAAAGTAGAACATCTTATTTCTACAGGAATCGACTATTGTATCGCCATTCGGTTTACTCCGCAGCTTTCCAGGTTAACTGCTAAAGATTTTATGCAGAAGATTCTGAAAGAAGAATACAATGTAGAAGTTCTATTTGTAGGTTATGATCATCGTTTCGGCAGAGATCGTGTGGAGGATTTCGAGGATTACAGACGTATCGGTGAAGAATTGGGTATAGAAGTTTTACAAGCTCCTGTTTTCATTCTGAATGATCAGGCTGTAAGCTCATCATTGATCCGCCGCTTACTAAAAGAAGGAGATATTTCGGCTGTAACAAAAGCCCTTTCGTATCCGTATCACTTAACAGGATTGGTAGTTGAAGGGTTTCAGATCGGACGTAAGATTAATTTTCCTACAGCAAATCTATTGTTGGAAAATCCGGATAAACTGATTCCGAAGAACGGCGTATATGTCGTACGCACACAAATAGATGGTGAACGCTATTTCGGGATGATGAATATCGGAAACAGACCAACAATTCATGCAGAGGGCGGATTAAGCGTCGAGGTTCATCTGTTTGACTTCGATCAGGATATATATGGCGAATGGCTGGATATCGAAGTACTGGAATTTCTGCGCGATGAAAAGAAGATGAACGGACTGGAAGAGCTGAAGAAACAATTGGAAACGGATCAGATCAATTCACGAACATACATAAAAAAACTGCAAGAGAACTAATATCTTCTCTTGCAGTTTTTTATATTTTGTATTAATCCTGGATTACAACTTCTCTTTTGATACTTTGATCAAGAGAGATAAGAGTTTCAGTAGCTTTTACACCTTTGATCTCTTGGATTTTGCCATTGATCAGATCCATCAGATCTTCATTATCTTTAGCATATAGTTTTACCATGATTGTATAAGGACCCGTTGTAAAGT
>JBOFIZ010000431.1:0-1605 GCA_051650425.1 Bacteroidales bacterium | reverse complement strand
CAAAAGGTCGTAAGTTGATCGGTTGGGATGAAATCATGGAAGGTGGTTTGTCTGAAACGGCTACATTGATGGCGTGGAGAGGTTCAAACTATGCTTTTGAAGCAGCAGCTATGGGTAATGATGCTATTCTGACTCCGGGCTCTCATTGTTATTTTGATCACTATCAGACAGATGATCAGGAGAATGAGCCATTAGCTATTGGTGGTTGTACAACTTTAGAACATGTATATAGTTATGTGCCGGTAGCGGATACTGTTTCGGCAGATATTCGTAAGCATATTTTAGGTGTACAGGCGAATCTGTGGACTGAATATATGAAAAATTTCCGTCAGGTAGAGTATATGCTTCTTCCGCGTTTAGCTGCATTAAGTGAAATCAACTGGACAGATGGTGAGAAAAACTATGAAGACTTCTTATTGAGATTATCTAAGGTAGCTGAGAAATATGATGAGCAAAATTACAATTATGCGAAACATATTTTTAATGTGCGTTACTTCTTCAATCGTGATTCGCTAACATCGGCTCAGACATTAGCAATGGAAGCGCTGAATAATGCAGATATTTATTATACAATTGATGGAAGTGAGCCAACTCGTAATAGTTTGAAGTATACAGAACCTGTTGTGATTGATCGTACAATAAAAGTAAGAGCAAAAGCATTTACGCGTAAATCAGAATCTCAAGAGAAAGTACAGGATTTTGTATTTAACAAAGCGACAGCAAAACCGATTGAAACGAAATACGCGTCTCATAAAGCTTATACGAATCAGGGAGCAAATACATTGAATGATGGTGTAACAGGTCTGATGAATTATAAAGCGGGTCGTTGGATGGGATATAACGGAACGGATCTTGATGCTACTATTGATTTGTTGAATGAAGAGACCATTGATAAAGTAAACATAAGAACTTTAGTTGTAACAGGTGACTGGATTTTTCCTCCGAAAGTTATTCGTGTTTATACATCGAAAGATGGTAAAGATTTTACATTAGCTAAAGAAGAGGTAATTGCTCAACCAACAAAACATATCAGTGAAATAAAAGATCATGAAATTGCATTGAATGAAACTGCAGCAAGATATGTAAGAATTGAAATGGAAAGCCAAAAGGATATGCCTGAATGGCATGCAGGAAAAGGCAAACCATCATTCTTGTTTGTTGATGAGATTTCGATTTTGTAATATATTAAATAAAAAATGCGTCTTGATATCAATCGAGACGCATTTTTTATTCCATTTAAAATACTAAAATAGTAGTATTAGAATTTAGATCACTCATTAGATTTAGTGTAACAATCTTTTTTTTCTCTCAAATAAGATTGTACTGCAGTTTAATAATAATACATTAATTCAGCATCAGCTTTTGTAATTTGTCTTTCTCCCTCAAAACCTTCAATCGACACCTTTTTTTCGTGTATTAACCAATCAAGAGCTGCTTCGAACTCCATTTCTGATAGTTTAGTTAAAGATCTTAGTTTGTGGATTGAAAAAGCTTCAGCATCCATTAATTCTTTCCAAATTAAAGCTGCGTTAAGAACAATTCTTTTCTTCATGACAATAGAAATTTTATATGTTAAGAGGCTTCTAATATATTTCAACAACAAAG
>JBOFIZ010000430.1:0-7777 GCA_051650425.1 Bacteroidales bacterium | reverse complement strand
ATATCCTATATCCTTAGTCATTTAACAAGCTGATGCATGTATTAATTTCCCGCACTAACTTCGAAAACCTCTTGTTAGCAAGAAGCTTTTCTTCGTCACTGAGGGCGAATGCATTTGCCAACTTAAGATTATTGTATTTTGACTCTAAAAGACTGTATTTTTTTTCAGACTCCTCCAGCTCCTGTATAAGTTTTTGGATCTGAGATATCAGGAATTCATTTTCCTCACTTAACACTTCATAATGATGAAGTAGCTTTTTAATCTGAAATTCCAGTCTGTTTAGCAATTGCTCTTTTTCTTCTGTCATAGCGAATCTGGAGCTTAATTTCGTCAGACAAATATAAGCATTAGATTGACAACACAAAAAAAAAGAAAGAAAATATTGAAAAAAAAGGTTGAAATAATCAATATTTTAGTTGTGCTTCTACATTTTCACGCTCCTCTTTCCCTGCGATGGCCTCCAAGAGTGTTAATCCGAATTCAAGTACACTGATTACGCCAACCGATGTTATGATATTACCGTCAACAACAGTTGTCTGATCTGCCCGAATCTCAGCCCCTTTCAATAAAGGTTCGAAACCAGGATAACAAACAGCTTTTCTATTTGTTAAAAGGTTTAATTCTCCTAATATAGATGGAGCTGCACAAATAGCACCGACCAACTTATTTGATTTGACAAACTCTGTAATTTTGGCTGTCAAAAGATCATTGGATTTAAGGTTTGTTGTCCCTGGCATACCTCCTGGTAAAATCAATGCATAAGCATTATCAATCTCTGCATTTTCAATTATCATTTCAGCGGCAACGAAAATTCCATGAGCTCCTTTCACCAGAAAATCTTCTGTTAAAGAAACGACACGAACATCCACGCCCCCTCTACGAAGTATATCTATAACAGCAATTGCTTCAGTTTCTTCAAAACCTTCGGCTAAAAACACCAATACATATTTTTCGTCCATAACTTAGTATGTTTTATATATATAAGTAATTGTCCCAAATTGGGGTGTCTTAGAATCTATGTCATCAAATCTAGCTTGTAAAGCTGCTTTGATAGCTTTCTCCCGAATAGACTGCTTGGTTGCAACACTTCCTCGTGAATTTGCAGCATCAATTACTGCTTGTGTTACCTTTCCGGAAGGATCAACAGTTATTTTAATGACTATAGTTCCCTCATCATTACTTTTATCATCGGGTCTTGGCAAACTACCTATCATCCGACGACCATCCAATTTCCAGGTTCCCTTACCGCCAATACCGGTATATTCGCCTGTTTTAGAGTTTCCATCAGGACTGCCTTGAATTCCGGTCCCAGATTCGGCTGTACCCTGACCTGCAGAACCAGCATTAGCAAAAGCACCGGATAAACGTTTATTAATAGCATCTGCTTTGCGCTTTTCTTCAGCAATTCGCTTTTCTTCAGCTTCCTTGCGTCTACGTTCTTCAGCTTCTGCCTTTTTACGTTTTTCCTCCTCTTCTTTTTTCTGCTTATCTGCCTTTTTCTTTTTCTCTTGAATCGCTATAGACTCTTCCGAATCTTGCGTAATAACTTCTTCCTGCACTTGAGGTTTCGCAGCAGGAGGAGGTGTAAACGTCTCTTGCGGTTGAGAATTCACGGCTAATTCCTCTGTAAACTGAGCTTCGCCTGCCGCTTGCTGAACATCTCCGAACACAACTTCAACGCCCATCTCTTCCTGAGGTATTATACGGTTAATACCAATTACAAGAAAAAGGATAAGTATTAATACATGGAAAACTATTGTGCCAATTAATGCAATATTTTTATCTTTTCTCATACCTTGATTTTGGTTTCTATTTTTTTGGACGTGTAGCCAAAATCATACGAAAACTATTTTCATTCGCGATATTAAGAACTTTCACAACTTCGCTATAGGGGATCGACTGATCCGCATATAATGCGACAAACATCTCAGGTTCTTTATCTCGTGCAGATATCAGGAAAGAGGTGATTTCATCAAATGTAACCTGACGCTCACGCTCAGAGCCAAAAGCAACGTAATAGTTCAACTCTTTATCAATCGTCACACGTGTCAATGGCTTAGCTGCCGTTTGTTGCTTACTTTGTGGCAAAAGGACTTTTATCGCATTTGGAAATACGACTGTCGAAGTCACCATAAAGAATATCAACAACAAAAAGATCACGTCTGTCATTGAAGCCATACTAAATGAGGCTGTGATTCTATTTCTTCTTTTTAATGCCATTAATTCCTTATTATTTAGAAGGTGAATTCAATAAGTCCATAAACTCCATTGTTCTAGCTTCCATTTTATGAACCACGCCATCAACCGATGCTACCAGATAATTATAAGCAAATAGTGTAATAATCCCCACGATCAGACCTGCTACCGTTGTTACAAGCGCTTCATAAATACCACCCGAGAGCAGTGTAATGTCAGCATTATTCCCAGCGTTTGCCATATCGAAAAATGCTTGAATCATCCCTGATACTGTTCCTAAGAAACCAATCATTGGAGCACCCGCAGCAACAGTTGCTAATAATGGAAAACCCTTCTCCATTTTTGCAATTTCAAGGTTACCTACATTTTCAATTGCAACAAGCACGTCATTCATTGGTCTTCCCAAACGAGAGATACCTTTTTCAATCATTCTTGATGATGGTGTATTTGTAAACTGACATAATTTAATAGCAGAATCAATTTTCCCCTCTAAAATATAGTCTTTAATTTTATTCATAAAGTCTGAATCCTCTTTCCCCGCACGCTTAATCACCAAAAATCGTTCGATGAAAATATACACAGAAAGAATCGATAAGATCAAAAGCGGAATCATTATCCATCCCCCTTTTAATGCCAAATCTAACAGGTTAAGACTTGCTACTGGTTCTGCTCCATCTGTTAAAAGAGGCATTTGCTCTGTAATATTAACTACATCTTGCTGTATCGCTAAAAGTAAATTCATCATTGTAAAATTCTCGTTTAAATCTTATGATAATATTTTGTCTATAAGGTATTTTTATTATTTCAAACAAGCTTTGTAACGCTTAATTGTTTCTTCCAATCCCAGATACAAAGCATCTGAAATAAGAGCATGTCCTATAGAGACTTCATCTGTCCATGGAATATTATGATAATAATAAGCTAAGTTTTGCAAACTTAAATCATGCCCTGCGTTTAATCCTAATCCGCATTTTTTCGCCTCTTGTGCTGCTAAAATAAAGCTTTCAATAGCCTGCTCAGGACTTTTAGGATATTGCGCAGCGTATGGCTCGGTGTATAATTCCACGCGGTCAGCTCCAGCTTTGGCTGCATATTCAACCATTTTTGGATCTGGATCAACAAAAATAGATGTGCGAATTCCTTTTGCCTTAAACTCTTCTAAAATATCAGATAAAAAGGATTGATATTCTATTGTATTCCATCCTGCATTCGATGTAATTGCATCATCGGCATCCGGAACCAAAGTTACTTGCTCTGGTTTTACTTTCAAAACAAGATCAATAAACTTAGCATTCGGATTCCCCTCTATATTGAATTCTGTTTTTACAACAGAGCGTAGATCATAAACATCTGCATATCGAATATGTCTTTCGTCCGGACGCGGATGAACTGTTATACCATCTGCACCAAATAACTCACAATCTTTAGCTATTTGCACCACATTAGGAACATCACCACCTCTTGCATTTCTTAGTGTTGCAATTTTATTGATATTAACGCTTAACTTAGTCATAGTTTATATTGTGTTATATTTTTTATTTTCTTATTATACCTGCAAATGTAGATAGATTTAATAATAAAACAATAGTTATATCAAGGAAGTTTTAGAGTCAGATAAGCACCTCATACGAAGTAATACATAGTTTTCAATCTATCAAGCTATTAACACTTATCTAATCATTAAAAAAGGAGAGTATTCGTTTGAACACCCTCCTTTTTATTATTTTATTTCATCATCATAGACTCGATCGATTCGACAGTAAATGGTATTCGGTTTTGAGAAAGAATCCGATGTCCGTTCTCTGTGACCAAAACATCATCTTCAATCCGGATACCACCAAAATCGAGCATTGTTTTCACCTTATCAAAATTAATATAGTCGTGATTTATTCCTTCTTTAAACCATTTTTCAATCAAAATTGGTATAAAATAGATACCTGGTTCAACAGTCATAACATGTCCCGGCTTTAATTTTTTAGCCATTCGTAAATAAGCTAATCCAAATTGTCCCGAACGCTCTACTGTGTTATCATAACCCACAAAACGTTCGCCAAGCCCTTCCATATCATGCACATCCAACCCCATCTGGTGCCCCAATCCGGTTGGGAAGAATAGAGCATGAGCACCGTGAGCTACTGCATCTTCCACATTACCTTTCATAAACCCAAGATCTTTCATTCCCTGTGCCACTATTTTAGCAGCATTCAAATGAATTTCTTTATAGGCAACACCAGGAGCTACGTTAGCAATCGAATCTTCATATGCTTTTTGCGCAACCTGATAAATATCTCGTTGAACAGATGTAAATTTACCGTTAACAGGAAATGTTCTAGTAAAGTCCGAACAATAATTCATTGTTGTTTCTGCTCCCGCATCAACTAACAACAATCTACCACTCTCCAAAACGCCATCATGATTATGATTATGCAAGATCTCTCCATGCTGAGTCACAATACTATGAAACGATACGCCTGCTCCTTTTGACAGAGCAATTCCCTCTATCGCCCCGGCTATATCTCGCTCAGTCATACCCGGACGACAATGTTTCATTGCATAAGTGTGCATTTGATATCCAATCTCACACGCTTCCTCTATTTGAGCAATTTCTTCTGCACTTTTAATTTCACGCATCGAAACTACAGCTTTAATAAGCTCTTCTGACACATAATTACTCAAAAATGTAGTTTGAACTCCAATCAAATTTTGAAGCAGGAGTAAATTTGCAGCACGATATTGTGGTAAAAAATGAATTCTTCTTCCTCGCTTTATTGCATCGCTAACCAAAGCAAACAACTGATTCAAAGGACGAGTCATTTCAACACCTACCTCTGATGCCATTTGCTTGATAGTTGGCTTATTACCCATCCATATAGCAGAATCTAAAGAGTAATCATCTCCAAAAATGATCTCCTCTCCACTTTCAACATCAAGAACACCTACAAGGTCTTCATGCTGCAGACCAAAATAATAAAGAAATGTACTATCCTGTCTGAATCGATATGTATTTGCGTGATAGTTATAAGACGCTTCTCCATTTCCTAGTAAAAGGACAATACCATCATTAATTTTTTCACGTAACTGAGCTCTTCGGCTCATATAAGTTTTTATGCCAAACATGCTTTCATAGTTTAAAGGGTTCACATATTCAGCAAATATAATGATAGCATTTTAAGAAGAAAAAGAAACACGATAAAATATAAAAATTAACCGATAAAAGTTTCCATCAAATCACACGATCCATTCGGTTGAATTTCAACATCCGATAAAATTGCAGGTACTAAAACAGTCTCTCCCTGACGAATAGCTGTTTCAACTCCATTTTTATCAGTAATTATTGCACTTCCACCCATACAGATATAAATTACAAAAGAATCTTTTCTCAAATTATTTATATGAATTGACTTCGTCAGATTCAATACATTTGTTGTAAAATAAGGAGACGCAACTACTTCATTGACCTCATTTTCTTTTTTTGTATAATCTGACAAGTAGTTATCCAGCACCGTATAATCCAACGCATCCTTAGCCAGTTCGGTATGAAGCTCTCTCGGATTACCCTGAGCATCACGTCTGTCAAAATCATAAATACGATATGTAATGTTCGACGTTTGCTGTATCTCCGCAACAAATGAACCTGCACCTATCGCATGAATACGACCTGCCGGAAGATAGAATATCTGTCCTGCTTTTGCATCATGTGACTTTATAACATCCATAATTGAGTTATCATTTACCTTTTGCACATATTGATCCGGCGTAATTACCTCTGTAAAACCACACAAAATTTTCGCATCAGGTGTAGCATCCATCACGTACCACATTTCTGTTTTACCGAAACTATCATGACGCTTTTTTGCCAATTCATCATCCGGATGCACCTGAATAGATAAGTTATCTTTCGCATCGATAAACTTAATCAACAATGGGAAGTCTTCTCCAAATGTTTCATAAACTTTCGATCCCAACAAATCAGCCTTATATGTATGAATAATTTCTGAAAGCGTTTTTCCTGCTAGCTCCCCGTTAGCTACAACAGACACATCTCCTTTTACCTGAGATACTTCCCAGCTTTCGCCAATATTTTTCTGATCTGTTTCAATTTGTTTAAACGGAGCTATTCTTTCACCACCCCAAATCAAACTCTTAAGAATCGGATTAAACTTTAACGGATACATTGTTATATATTTTTATATGAAACCAAAAAACCGAGACCCAAATAACAGAGTCCCGGTTATAATAAAATCTTCTTTATTGTTTATTTCCAAAGTTGCTCAGGATACTCTCCTGCAGCAATCAGTGCATTAATTTTAGCAACTACTGCATCTCTGTCAGCTGCATAAGTTACACCAAACCATTTTGATGGAGTATCCAGTACTTTCAATTTGATTGTATTATTCTGAACCAATTTATTCACCATCAATGGAATAAAATACTCAGCTTTCAAATTATCTGCATTTTCTGTTAAGAATTGCACGAAATCTTTTTCTGAGTAATCAAAATAATCAGGAGTGAATCCCCACATATTCATTGAAACCGGAGTGTTATCTGAAATAGAAACAAATGTTCCTTGCTCATCTTTATATTGAACCTGACCATCCACACGCTCAATATGTGTTCTTTCTACAACCTCTGTCAAATAGCCTTCTGAATCCGTAGCACTTACACCACGTGCAACTGCTCCACTTTCTGATAACGTATTACCAACACGGTATCCAATCATACAGTATTGATTAGTTTTACCAGCCATTTCTTTTAAATAGTCTGCTAGAATCTGGAAGCTTTCACGTCCGTAAAAATCATCTGCATTAATTACAGCAAATGGTTCTTTAATTACATCTTTACCCATCAATACAGCGTGGTTAGTACCCCATGGTTTCACACGCTCTGGATTCAATGTGAATCCTTCAGGAAGATATTCCAGTTCCTGGAAAACTACATCTACAGGAATAACTGATTCGTATTTTTTTACAATTTTAGTTTTAAAATCTTGCTCGAAAGAGTGACGAATAACGAACACCACTTTACCAAAACCGGCTCTTACCGCATCATAAATTGAATAATCCATGATTGTTTCACCGTGAGGTCCCAGACCATCTAATTGCTTCAATCCTCCATAACGGCTACCCATTCCGGCAGCCAATACAAATAGTGTTGGTTTCATAAGCTTTATATCTTGATTAAATATGAATGAATGAGCTGCAAATGTAATAAATAATTTAAAACTGAAAATAAAAAATATCGCTAACTACTTCCATTAAGCATTTTTATACCTCTGAAGATCTATCCTATTCAAAAGTACAACTTTATCAAAGGAACAAAAAAAGACACTCAAATGCATCAATACTTAAAATCAGATATATAAAAACACTTCGAATATATTACTTAACAATAATCTAACCGAGATTAAGAAATAAAAGTACTCTGATATTTTCAAAAGCAATTATTTGTTCATAAATTTGCAACCCGTAGTATAGAAAAAGAAGTACAAATTAAAAAATCACATAATTGTGGCTGATACTAAGTATATTTTCGTTACAGGCGGTGTTACCTCTTCGTTAGGTAAAGGTATTATCTCTGCATC
>JBOFIZ010000429.1:0-2871 GCA_051650425.1 Bacteroidales bacterium | reverse complement strand
ACATTCAATGTTTCGAGAAACCATTCCTTAATCACTTCATCGGCACTCAGCCCTTCAGGCGAATAATATTTAGGAGACAACATGGATAGATCTTTTGATACCTGTATTTGCTTCTGCTTAATACTGTCATTGAGTTTGTCCAGATTTATCCGGTCAGAAGATACAACAGACAGGTATGTTTTCTGATAAGTCAGATCAGACAACTCTTCCACTGATTTAAGCAGATTATTGTTATCCTTCATCAGCGCTATATTGAATTTCATTTTTGATTCCAGCGCCGAGACTAAGTTTTTCGCCGAGTTATAAAGCGTTTGAGCTGCTGTATATTCCAGGTTAAAATCTCTTGATTGCACAGCCATTTGCTTTGTTTGCTCCTCGTAATTTATAACCTGATTCTTTACATTAAACTGAATCAACGAGTCTTCAGCTAGTTTGAGTAGTCGGTTACATTTTTGCAGTTCACTCTGAAAATAAGCAATTACACTATCCGTTTCACCAAACTGCAATTTCTGATATTGCTTAATATATTCTTCATTCAGTAATGTAATCGTATTGTACGCAATACCCGGATCAGAACATTCATAAGATATATCCAGCATGTCGCTACTGGACAATCGCCGGATAGAGATCGTTGATAATGCATTATAACTAAAGAATGGGGTATCTGTATTTAGCAGCCGGTACAAATAATTCGCAGAAGTCTCTTCGATCATCCCCTTCATTTTTTGTGCTATCACCAGATTATCGTCTCCCTTCACAATTTGTTTAATGTTATCGGGTGTTGCGTTATAGAGTGTATTATAATTAATTGATAAAATATCGTTATTATCTTTCTGTGCATTCCCTTTGAGCAAACTGTTTGCTACAAGACGCAGCGATACCATCTCCAATGTTTTCCTCGACTTTATAACATTTATCAAATTATCCATTCCATTATTGACCGTATTGAAATCGATAGATTTAGATCCTTCTGATTCAATATTATATCCTGATGCAATTCCTGTATAAACAGTACATGAAACTTTATAGGTCTTCTGCATATTACTCGTCAGATAATAAGCCAGAATACCTGCAATCAGAACACCTAAGATCAAAACCCATTTAATCTTATATAAGGTTGTAAATAAGAATTGTATAATTTGCATTTTCTGTTTATTGATTTATTATTTTAAATCCCGTCAGAATCTCCAGACGTAAAATGGCTTCTTTGAGTTCTGTTTGTGCAATCACAAAATCACCCAATGCATCCGAATGCATATTTTTCATCCGGCTCAAATCTGATGCATCTATTCTATGTTGTACAAATGCTTCCTGACTCAACTTAAACTGTGCCTCTGCATAATGCAATGCCTCTGCCCTGACTTTCAATAGTGCCATCCATTTCTCAGCAATGGTATAAGCATGAACAATCAATAATTTTTGCTCATCCAGATACCGCTTCACCTCAAACTGAGTCTGTTCGATCCGCTCTTTTTGACTTTTAATTTTATTTGATCTGTCTATTATTTCCTCGAGAGGCATAATTACCGAAAGACCAACATTGTAATAACTCTGATTATTATTTGCTCGCTGAAGTATACTGCCTCCGCCTTGCGTCGGATCAAGACTTGAGTTATCACTCCATAACTGACCGTACTGATAACCCCCTGTTATCCGTATATAATTCAGCCATCTGCGCTTTGTACTTCTCAAATCACTTTCTTCTTCTATTTTTCGGGATCTGTAAAAGCCTACTACAGGATTATTCTGAGATGAGGCATTAAATAAAACTTCCAGCGGGGGGAGCTCTAAATCAGCTAACCCTTTGTTTGGCTTGATTCCGACAGAATCCTGAGCGTAAATCTGAATATATACCAAAGCCAGAATTATTAGTATATAAGCGGTTCTACACATTCTCTTTTTGTATAAATGAGGTAAATGTTTTTATGATTATCTTCATATCGAAAAGAAAACTGACATGTTTTGCGTAATAGATATCCAGTTGATTTCTTTCTTCGGCCGACAAACTGCCCGAGTCTCCGCGTTTATTTACCTGCCACCATCCTGTGATACCGGCAGGCGCAAAAAAGCGTTCTACGTCATCATCCTTTGTCAGCAATTCTGCTTCATATACCGGTAACGGCCGGTTACCGACAATAGACATATCCCCTCTCAGCACATTAAAGAGCTGAGGTAGCTCATCCAGGCTATACTTTCGTATAAAACGACCTGTACGGGTTATACGCGGATCATTTTCAAATTTAATAAATCCGTGCTCCTGATGTTTATGTACCTGATCCAGATAATCCGACTCAAGAATAAACGAATCGTCGCTCACAAGAAGGATCTGACCGACCATCTCTTCTGAGCAATCTCCGGATTCGTTTTTTTCAGCCTCATCACACTCTTTCGGAACAGAGTACTGATTCCGGTTCATAAACTCCTTCATTCGTTTATCTGCATCCGGATACATCGATCTGAATTTCAGGAAATCAAAAACACAGAAATTTGTACCGACTCGTTTAGATGCATAAATTACCGGACCTTTACTTTCCAGTTTAACCGCAAGTGCCAGAATAATGAGTAAGGGAGAAAGAATCAGTATTCCGGACAAGGATACGACAATATCAAACAGCCTTTTCCAAAGCGGCAATTTATATAATTCTACATCTTTCGGATTAAATTCATGATTTGTATTAATCATCATAAACGGCATTTATAAATCAGGTAAGAATATGCTTAATTCTCACCTTCAGTTCCATCGGATTAAATGGCTTTACAATATAATCGACGGCTCCCTTTTCTAATAAATTAATCCTTTCCGTAGTACTATCCTCACTCGACAAGATCACAACAGGTATCTTCTTTAATTTTTCATCAGATTTTAAATTG